>JAQTRB010000049.1 GCA_028712015.1 Syntrophales bacterium | reverse complement strand
GGGAGGCTTCCCGGGGATTTCTTCTGGCGGGGGAAAAACGTTTCCTTCTACTTTCCGCTCGCGCCGAGCATCCTGATCAGTGTCGTTCTCACGCTGATCCTCTGGTTTATCCACCGGCGGTAGCGGCGTGCCGCCAGGCGGACGCCCATCCCCTCGGGAACGGGACAACCTCCGACGACGTCCGGATCATTCCCGATACAACCCGGGCAACGGGGGAGTATGGATCGGCTTATCCCCAATAGATCAGCCCCGTTTCCTGCTTGGTCGCCAGGTTCGGATGGAACGGGAGGACCCGTATGCCGTAGGCATAGGCGCCGTTCTGCCGGATCGTGTGGGAGACGGAAAAGGTCAGAACGCCGTCCGCGTCGCGTCCGGCCGGCACGAGCGGAACATTCTCCGGCGGTTCGACAAAGCCGCCGGCGTCCTTCCGTCCAATCACGAGCTCGGCGAGGATTTCCTCCGGCTCCAGCTTCCCCGGATCGATCCGGACGCTGACGTCGAAAGGTTGTTCTGCGAGGATCGTATCCCCTTGGATTCCCTCGATGATCACCTCGATCAGGCGCAGGGAAGAGAAGCGCATGGGAATCTTTCGCTTCCAGTCGGCCAGCTCCCGGGCCATTCGATAGGAATCCTCGCGGAGCTGCTGTTCCCGCCGTGACGTGGGGAGATAGAGATCGCGGAAATAGTCGATGAGCATCCGATCCGTATTGAAGCGCGGGATGAGCGTTTGCATCGATCTTTTGATCATGGCGATCCATTTCTCGGGGATGCCGGACATCTCCCGATCATAGAAAAGCGGGATCACATTGTTTTCCAGGAGCGTGAACAGGGACTGGGCATCCTCCTCGTCGCTGCTGGCCGTCTCTTCGCCGAGTCCCTTGACGACGGGTCCGATGGTCCAGCCGTTCGTTCCGTCGTACCCTTCGACCCACCATCCGTCGGAGACGCTGAGGTTGAGAACGCCGTTGGCCACCACCTTCTCGCCGCTCGTGCCGCTCGCTTCCAGCGGCCGCCGCGGGTTGTTCAGCCAGACATCCACCCCTTGGACCAGGTGGCGGGCGATGCGGATGTCGTATCCCTCGATAAAGAAGATCTTGCCCCGAAACCGATCGTCCCGGCAGGCATCGATCACCTTTTTGAGCAGGTCTTTTCCCATCTCGTCGTTCGGATGGGCCTTGCCGGCAAAAACGATGTGGACGGGACGGGTGGGGTGATTCAGGATCCGGTCCAGTCGGTCCAGATCGGAGAGGATCATGTTCGCCCGCTTGTAGGGAGCGAAGCGCCGGGCGAAACCGATGATCAGCCCCGCCGGATTGAATCTTGCGAAGAGTTCCTCCTGCCAGGTTTTCGAATAATCGAATTTTCCCCAGTTCCGGGTGAGGTCTTCCCGCAGAAAGTCGATCAACTTCTGTTTCAGTTCGTACCGGGTCCGCCAAAGCGCGGTGTCGGGGATATCCTGGACGCGCGCCCAACGTTCAGGGTCGGTGATGTTCCGGTCCCAGTCCATGCCGAGATAGATGTCCAACAGCGTCTTCATCCGGGGGGCGATGTAGGAGAGCACATGGGCGCCGTTGGTGATATGGCCGATCGGGATGTCCGATTCGTCGAAACCTTTCCAGACATCCCGCCACATCCGCCGGGAAACCTGCCCGTGAAGCCGGCTCACCGCGTTGCTTTTGTGGGACATCTTCAGCGCGAGGATCGTCATAAAAAAGGATTTCCCGTCGTCGCTCTCCTTTCTTCCCAGTTCCCAGAACTGGGACCAGGAGATCCCCGTCCACTTCACGAAGTTTGCGAAGTAGTATTCGATCAGCTCCCGGCTGAACCGTTCGTTTCCCGCTTCCACGGGCGTATGGGTGGTGAAGACGGTGCTCCCGCGGACGATTTCCGCTGCCTCGTCGAGGGAGAGCCCCTCCTCCTTCATCAGCGATCCGATCCGCTCGAAGAGCAGGAAGGCGGAATGTCCCTCGTTGATGTGATAGACGCGGGGGCGGATTCCCAGTTTCTTGAGAAGCCGAATGCCGCCCATCCCGAGGAGGAGCTCCTGTTCGATCCTCGTCCGCGGCTCGGCGCAGTAGAGGCGCTCGGTGATCTTTCGGTCCTGAGGCGTGTTCCGCGACGTGTCGGTGTCCAGCAGATAGAGGGAGACGCGTCCCACATGGACCTCCCAGATGTTGGCAAAGAGCGTCCTTCCGGGCAGGTCCAGAGAGATCTGCACGGCGTTTCCGCGGTCGTCCCGGACGATTTCCAGCGGCATGCTGGAGAAATCGTTTTCCGGATACTCGGCGATCTGCCGGCCGTTTCGGTCGATCACCTGCTTGAAAAAGCCGTTTTTGTACAGGAGGCCGACGCCGACGAGAGGGATGTTCAGATCGCTTGCCGTCTTCAAATGGTCGCCGGAGAGGGTGCCGAGACCGCCGGAATAGATGGGGAGACAGTCGTGGAGGCCGTATTCGGTGGAGAAGTAGGCGACCGGCTGCGGCCATTTCAGGCCGTTGATGGGTCCGATCAGCGAAGAGGGGGTCCGGTCTTCCATGTAGCGGTCAAACTGATCCAGAATCCGCCCATAGAGGTTCAGGTAGCTGGCGTTCTCCGAGGCCTCCTGAAGGCGCTTGCGGGAGACGGTTTCCAGCATCCGGACGGGATTGTTGCCCATCCTTGCCCACAGCTTGGGGTCCAATGCGGAAAAGAGTTCGCGCGCAAGCGGGTACCAGGCCCACCAGAGGTTGTGGGCGAGCTCCCGGAGGCGTTCGATTTGCGGGGGAAGGTTGGCGACCGCCGTAAAGGTCCGGAAATGCGGAGAGACGGAAACCGCCCCGGCAAAGGTGTGTTTCCGTTCGGCCTTCAGGTCCACTCCGGCGAATTTCTCCGCACGGGTTTGGGAGGCCGACAGGGCGCGGGCGTAGGCCTCCCGGTAGCTCAGAAAGAAATCCTTCCAGTTGGCCCGGGCGGCCGCGGCGCGGGCGTTGACGCGCATGCACTGCAGTTCGTCCTGGTTCAGGCCGAGGAAATCCGTGAAGATGCCGCGCATGTTTTCCGTGATCGCCGCCGGGGGCTGTCCCCGGCGCTTGAGCATGATGATCCCGTTGCACTCGCCCGCCACCTTCCGCGCCCAGAGACCGAAGCCCGCCTGATCCGTCGTGAGTGTCGGTACCGCGTAGGCGGCGCTCTCCAGGGGGGTATACCCCCAGGGTTCGTAATAGGAAGGAAAAACACCGAGGTCGCAGCCGGCGACGGCCTCGTAGTAGGGGATGTTCAGCAGGCCGTCGTATCCGTTCAGGTAGGCCGGAATGAAGATGACCTGGACCCGGTTTTGGGGAAGGTTTCGGAGGCCCAGGCGCTCGCAAGTCTGCAGGATGGGGTCAAACGCCTCGTTCTGCAGCCGGTGCGTGGCGATGGGCGGATTCGCCGGGTCGGGCGGGACGGCGTCGCTTTTGAGAGAGGGGATCAGGTCCGTGTAGCCGCTCAGGACAAAGAGATAGGCGAGGATGGTCCGGTCCGTTTCCTTCCCGGTGTTCAGTTGGCCGAGAGCCTCCAGGAAGAGATCGATCCCCTTGTTGTGGAATTCGCCTCGACCGGAGATCATCATGATCTTGGCATCGGCGGAAACCTCCCTGCCGAGGAAACGGGCGGCGGCCGCCAGCAGCTTTTCCCTTGATTTCAAGGCCGCCGTGCGATCGGCCGCGAGGTCGGGGATATTTTCGATGTCGAGGCCGTTCGGGGTGATCAGGTCCGGCGCGCGCCCGAGGAAGCTTCTGGCCTCGGTGGCGGTGATCTCGCTGACCGTGGTGAAGCAGTCCGCTTCCCGGGCCGTCGCCGTTTCCATCGAACATTTGGCCGTGATGTTGTGGGCGCTGGCCTCCCGTTGCGGCGAGATGTGCTCCATCGCCGTGTAGATGTCCATTCCCGAGGATGCCAGCGTTCTGCCGAGCATCGTGGCATGCGTGGTGAAGACGGTGCCGATCTCCGGGACCCGCTTCTTGAGGCCCAGCAGGCCCGCCCCCGACATCCACTCGTGGAACTGGGCGACGGCGCGCCGTCCCCGGGGACGGACGACGATGTTGTAGATCGTCTCGATCACCTCGCCGGCCGCATGGCTGAACATGACCGGCTCCACGTAATCCCATCCCCCGGCGACGGAATCGACGCCGTAGTCTTCCCAGATCTGGAAAAGGAGCTGTTCCTGGTTGTACTTCTTGCCGAAGCCGACAAGAATCGCCTTGGGCCGGCCGGGGACCTTCCAGCGGCCGAACCGGCAGGGGATCTCCTTGATGGCCACCCCTTCGCGTACATCGTTCCAGCATTCCTCGTCCGTTTCCTCGAAATCGGGGTTGGTCTTCAGGTCCGGGCCGAGGACGAAGTACCGCTCGCCGAAGGCCTTTGTCGTCTCGGGCAGCTTGCTTACGATGACGGTGTAGATCCCCCCCACCTTGTTGCAGACCTCCCAGCTCACCTCAAACAGGTAGTGTTCCTTTGTTTCAGTCATGATTGCGCTCCTTCGCATGTTTCACGGATTGGGAAAAATCGTCGAGGATGTTCATGTAATTGATGTAGGCCTCGTAGGGGGATTCGTACGGGCTGAAATAGCGGTGCACATCCCCGTCGGAAAACCACTTCGTGCAGATGTAGTAAAAATGGTCGGATGTCTGGAGTATCCGCCAGTTCCGGAGAGTCCTTTTGTCCTTCCGCCCGAGGACCGCGGGCTCGAGATCGTAGAGCTTGCGGGCGGCGTCCCGCTGCATGGCGTTGCCGAGCCAGGCCGTCGTGTCCCGCTCGTCGTCCGCCCAGGATATGAAGGAAGGGGAACGGATTTCGCCCGCGGCGTCATGGGTCGCCGCCGCTTCCGCGGGGGTCTGGAAACGAAAATCCCCATGACGGAGGATTTCGCCGGGCAGCGCCCGAAAAAAGTCGAAGATCCCCGTCTCTTGCCACTGGTGTTCGCCGATCGTTTCGTAGTCCATGAACAGGTTGACGACCGCCTCCTCCCGGCGGATCCGGTGGATCCAGTGGGCGTATTTGGCCGCGGTGAGCGGATATTCGGGCCAGTTGCGGTCGGCGAAACGGAAGGCCACGTCGTCCGACAGACGGTAGTTCCTCAGCAGAAGCTTCAACTTCGCGCGGCCGGCCGGACGGTAGACCCGGTTGGGGCTTCGCCGGCCGAGGATTTTTTCGGTTCCCTCGGCGAGCATCGCCCGGTAGCCCATCCGTTCCACCGCCGCCGCCAGCGCGTCGCTGTAGATCAGTTCCGTATGGCGGAAGGTGAACCCTTCCTGTCCGAAGAGGGAGCGGATCCGCTCCCGGTGGCGGATGACCTGCGCCTCGAACTCGCGCGGCGAAAAGAGAAAGGCGAGCGAGTGGCTGTCGGTCTCGTTGAGGAACTCGACGCATCCCGTCGCGGCCAGTCGCTGAAATCCCTCCAACACATCCGGCCGATGCCGCTCGATCTGGTCGAGGAGCGGTCCGGAAATGGAAAAGGCAAACCGGAAGGATCCTCCATACTCCTCGATCCGCTGCAGCAGCAGGGCGCCGGCGGGGAGATAACATTTTTCCGCGACGCGATTCAGAATCCGCCGGTTTTCCGCCTCGTCTTCGTAGTCATGGAGACGGCCGATGTCGAAGAAGGAGTATCTCCGCAGACGAAGGGGCTGATGAACCTGAAAATAGAGACAAACGCTCGGCATGGATTCTTTTCGCTCTCTTAGGCAACGGGGACGGATTTTGAATCCGTCCCTGAATTCATTTGGGGGCCAGTTCCCGGTACGCCGACACGATCCTCTCCGCGGCGTTTTCCCAGCGGATCTTCCGGATCTCGTCGAGGGCCTGTGTCGTCATCGCGCGAGCCAGGACCGGGTGTTTCAGCACGGCGATGATCTTGGCGGCCATCTCGCGGACGTCCCAGAAGTCGACCTTCAATGCATGCTTGAGAATCTCGGCAACGCCGGATTGCCGGGAGATGATCACCGGGACGTCATACAGCATCGCCTCGAGGGGAGAGATGCCGAACGGTTCGGAGACGCTCGGCATGACGTAGAGATCGCTCAGCGAGAATATCCGTTCGATCTCCTCGCCCTGGAGGAAGCCGGTGAAATGGAAGCGGTCTCCGATTCCCAGCTCCGCCACCCGCTCGATCAGCGGTCCCAGCATGTCCCCTTCGCCGGCCATGACGAAGGTCACGTCGGGAAGGTCCCTGAGGACCAGGGACGCGGCCTCGACGAAGTAGTCCGGTCCCTTCTGAAACGTCACCCGGCCGAGGAAGAGGACCATTTTCCGTTTCCCGAATTCCCTGTCGCGGCCGGTTCGTCTCGCCTCCGCCCGTGAAACGGCGTTGTGGACGACGAAAATCTTTTGCGGGTCAATGGCGTAGCGCTCCACGATCATCCGTTTTGTCCGATGGCTTACGGCGATGATCCGGTCGGCCCTCTCCAGCCCCGCCCGTTCGATTGCGCAGATCCGTTCGTCGGCCGCCTCGCCGCTTCGATCGTATTCGAGGGAGTGGATGTGGAGCACGAGCGGTCGGCCGCTGATCCGGCGGGCCAGCAGGGCGGCGGGAACGGTCATCCAGTCATGGGCGTGGATCATGTCGAAAGAAAGGGTGCGGGCGAGGATGCCGCCGGCCCGGCTGTAACGAAGCACCTCCGCGATCAGGTCCGGGCCGTACACCGTTGCCGTTTCCGGGGCTCTCCTTCGTTCCGAAAGGTAGAGGGTATGATAATGCCTCGGATGAAGATAGGGGCGAAGCAGCGAAGGAAAGGAGCGAAACGTCAGAGGTCGAAGGAGCGTCTCCGTGCCGAGGTCCCGGTCGGCGTCGGACACCGGAATGTCGGAGGCGGAGCGGAGGTCCAAAAACGGGGCGGCGTTCGCCTCCCCATCGCGCGGCAGAACAAATGTAATCCGATGACCGAGGCCGGTCAGCGCCTCCGTCAGCCCGTAACAGGCCGTACCCAGACCGCCGCTCATCCGGGGAGGAAATTCCCAGCCGAACATCAGGATGTGCAGGGTCACGGTTTTCCTCCTATTTCCCGAGAAGCGAATAGAGGCGAATCAGTTCGGCGACGCTCCAGGCTTGGGCATAGCATCCGCCGGGCCGGTGGGGGGCGTCTCCGTCGAATACCTCGGAGACGCTGCCGATCCCCGCCTCGGCCAGATGGGGGCGGAGAAAATTC
The DNA here is from genome assembly GCA_028712015.1 of Syntrophales bacterium. Classification (GTDB taxonomy): domain Bacteria; phylum Desulfobacterota; class Syntrophia; order Syntrophales; family UBA5619; genus UBA5619. The sequence continues at coordinate 1,806 of JAQTRB010000049.1, read as the reverse complement.
CGGAGGTATTGCCGGAGGTTTTCCTTTTCGCGCTCCCGATCGTCGGCGACGCGGAGGGCCGCTTCGCCGAAAGCACCCAAAAGCCAGGGCCAGACGGTCCCCTGGTGGTAGGCGCCGTCCCGTTCCGCCGGATTTCCCCGGTAACGGCCGCGGTAGGCCGGATCGTTGGGAGAGAGGGTTCGGAGCCCAAAGGGCGTGAGAAGCTTCTTCCGGACCGTCTGGACGACGGCGGCCTGTTCCGCGGCGTCGAGCGGCGAGAAGGGAAGGGAAACGGCGAAAATCTGGTTCGGCCGCACCGCCGTATCCAGCAGCCCGTCCTGGTAGAGGTCGCCGAGACAGGTTTTCCTTGGGTTCCAGAAGGCTTCCCGGAAGGAATGGCGCAGATGGAACAGCAGATCGCCGTCGAAGAACGAAGGTTCGCCGAATTCCGCCGATCGATCGCGGGCAAAGCACAGGGCATTATACCAAAGCGCATTGATTTCAACCGGTGAACCGTTCCGCGGCGTGACGGGGACGTCCGCCACCCTGGCGTCCATCCAGGTGAGGGCGGTCTGCCCGTTTCCGGCGTGGAGGAGCCCCCGGACGTCCATGCCGATCCCGAATTTCGTTCCCTCCATGAACGAGCGGATGATCCGCTGCATGATGGGCCAGAAACGTTCATGGATCAGGGATTTGTCCCCCGTGCTCCGCAAGAGTTCCTGAACGGTCCAAAAAAACCACAGCGAGCTGTCCACGGTGTTGTAGGCCTCCGGAGCGCCGTCCGCGGAAAAGGTATTGGGCAGCAGGCCGTCCCGCTCATGCCGGCCGATCTCCGTCAGGATCTCGATTCCCTCCGCGATGCGGCCGGTGCAGAAGCAGAGGCCGGGCAGCGAAATCAGCGTGTCCCGCCCCCAGATTCCGAACCAGGGGTATCCGGCGACGATGGCCGGCCTTCCGGTGGGAGTGGAGATGAGAAACGACCGGGCGGCGTTAAGCAGCGAGAGATAATGCTCCTGATCTTCGCCCGTGAATCCGCCGGTCAGCCGTTTGTCGGCCGCCTGGACGCGACCCCGCCGGACAACCTCGGTCTTCCAGGTCGCGGCCGGATTTTTAAGGAGATGACGCCGGATCGCGTCGCTTTCGCAGCAGACGGAAAAGATGATGGTGCATTTTCTCTCGAGAGGAACCTCCAGAACCCCGGGAAGAAACAGGTCCTCCTCCCACGGAAAACCGCGTTTCTCCTCCTGCGTGTATTGGAAACGGCCGTACCATACGGGCGAGGGGGTAAAGCGCGAAGACCGGGAGGCTTGAATGAAGAGTGGCGGCATTCCCTCGTAGGGTTCGATCCGGAAACCGTTTTCAATTCCCTCCGCCCGATCCCGCAGGAAGGGGTTTTCGTGGGCAAGGTCATGATAGCCCCGGAAGGCCAGGAAGGGTTTCAGTCGAAGGATGCTGTCCTTCGGGCATCGTTCGAGGTCATAACGGATGAGCAAGACCCCTTTCCCGCGGGGCATCAGGATCGACTTTTTCACGGTCATCCCGGCTGCCCGATAGACAAAGCGGGGATAGAGGTCGAGGGAAAAATGGTCGAGCAGCGGCGGACCGGTCGGAAAGAGAACGCCGGGATAAAGATGAGAGCTAAAGAAAAACTCTTCTCCTTCCGCAACGAGGGAATCTTCCAATTTCGACAGGAGGACGTATCTGCCTTCCGGCTGTTTGAGATTGGCCACGAACAGGCCGTGGTAACGCCGCGTGTGGCGGTTTTCCAGGGTGCTCGAGGCGTATCCGCCCCCTCCGTCCGTTTCCAGCCATTCCCGTTCGTCATCC
>JAQTRB010000048.1 GCA_028712015.1 Syntrophales bacterium | reverse complement strand
AAGCGGAGAGGCGGCGGCCCTGTCGGCGTCGGCGGGCCGGAAGCCTCTCCATGTCCGGGGGCAATCCCTCGCCCCCTGGGAGAGCGTTTACCGGCGCTTGATGCAGTACCGCGAGGCGGGACTGGCGCTCGACGAGAAGACGCCGGAGATCGCCGCGCTGAAGCAGGAACTCTCGCGGATGATGATCGGAACCCACCCGGAGTTCAACCGTCTGGTGGACGCCTATGTCAAGCTGGACGACCTCTTCGCCATCCGGGACCGTCTCATCGGTTCCGGACGGATCGGCGGAAAGGCGGCGGGGATGCTGATCGCCCGGCGCATCCTCCAGACGGAACCGGGGGAAATCGATTTTGCGGAGGTCCTCGAACCGCACGATTCCTTCTACATCGGGTCGGATGTCTTTTTTACGTTCCTCGTGAACAACGATCTCTTCCGCCTGCGGCTTCAGCTTTCCCGGGCCACGCAGATCACCCGCGAAGAGTTCGCGGAGGTGGAGAAACGCTTCCTGGCCGGGTCGTTTCCGCCCGAGATCCTCGAACAGTTCCGGGACATGCTGGCCTACTTCGGTCAGGCGCCGATCATCGCCCGCTCCAGCAGCCTGCTGGAAGACAGTTTCGGGAATGCCTTTGCCGGGAAATACCACAGCGAGTATTGCGCCAACCAGGGCACGCCGGAAGAGCGGCTGGAGGCCTTTCTGCGCGCGGTGAAGCTCGTCTATGCAAGCGCCTTGAACCCGGACGCGCTGACCTACCGTCGCGCCCGGGGTCTGGGCGAAAGCGATGAGCAGATGGCCATTCTGGTCCAGCGCGTCTCCGGGACACCCTACAAGCACTATTTCTTTCCAAGCCTTGCCGGGGTCGCCTTCTCCCGAAACCTCTATGCCTGGACGGGCCGGATCGATCCGACCAAGGGGATGATCCGCCTGGTTTTCGGCCTGGGGACGAGGGCGGTGAACCGTGTCGGGAACGACTATCCCCGGATGATCGCCGTGAGCCACCCCCGGCTCCGCCCCGAATCCGGCCCCCGGATCGCCAAGTATTCCCAGTGGGAGGTCGATCTGATCGATCGGGAACGGAACGAACTTTCGACGAAGCCGCTGGCCGAGGTCCTGGCAGGGCGGGACTATCCCCATCTCGACCTTTTCGTTTCGCTGATGCGGGACGGGTATCCCGCGGATCCCTGGACCGGCCGCCTCGAGGCGACAACGGATGATCTGGTCCTCACCTTCAACCGCCTTTTGGACCGGACCGATTTCATCCGCCTGATCGGAGAGATGCTGCTTCGCCTGGAGAAGGCCTACGGCAGGCCGCTGGATACGGAATTCACCGCCGCGATCGGCGCCGGGGGAAGGGTCCGGATCAACCTCCTCCAATGCCGGCCGATGCGGCTGCCCGGCGCAACGGGTCCGGTGGCGATCCCCGAGGACATTCCCCGGGAGCGGGTCCTCTTCCGATCGAGCCGAATGATCAGCGGCGGTGTAACGGCGTCCATTCGCTACCTTCTCTATATCGATCCGGAGGGATACGGGACCATCGGTTCCCCGGAGGTGAAAAAATCGCTCGGCCGGGTCGTCGGCCGGATCAACGAACATCCCGAAGTGACCCGGGGACGGATCATCATGATGGGGCCGGGAAGGTGGGGAAGCAGCAACATCGATCTCGGGGTGAACGTCAGTTACGCCGACATCAACAACACGGCGGTGCTCGTGGAGATGGCGCGGGAGGAGGCGGGGCAGGTGCCGGAGGTCTCCTACGGGACCCATTTCTTCCTCGATCTGGTCGAGGCGCAGATCATCTACCTGCCCGTCTATCCGAACGACCCGGAAGCGGGATTCAACCGGGAGATTTTCGATGGGCTGCCGAACGTTCTGGAACAGCTTCTGCCCGATGCGGGACGCTTTGGGGAATACATCCGCCTCTTCGACCTGCCGGCGTCGGCCGGCGGACATTTCGCCCGCGTTGCCGCCGATCCGCGGAGCCAGCGCGCGGTCTGCTATCTGGAATAGGGGGAGCCGTCCCCTCCTTTTCATCGCCCCTTGACGGGGGGAAAAAATAGCGGTACTTCTCTCATCGGAATGGAAGGATCAAACTTACGGCACGAGGTTACGCGTATGATCGAATTTTATAAGATGAACGGGAGCGGAAACGACTTCATCCTGATTGACAACCGGGAGGGGAACCTCGCCGTGGGGGATGTCGTTGAATTCGTGAAGCGGGTCTGCCAACGGAAGGTGTCGGTCGGAGCCGACGGCCTGATCGTGATCGAACCGTCGGCCAAGGTCGATTTCCGCTGGCGGTTCTTCAACGCCGACGGTTCCGAAGTGGAGATGTGCGGAAACGGCGGCCGGTGCGCCGCGCGTTTCGCCTTCCTGAAAGGGATTGCCGGGGAGAGGGTTTCCTTCGAGACCGTCGCCGGAATCATCGACGCCGAGGTGCGCGGCGATGTCGTCAAGCTCCGGCTGACCGACCCCCGGGGTCTCGTCACCGACGACGAGATTCGGATCGGAAGCCAAACCTTGTGCGTTCACGGCGTCAATACCGGTGTCCCCCATGTCGTCCATTTCGTCCGCGATCCGGACGACTTCGACGTCGTCAACACCGGCAGGGCGATCCGCCGGCACGAACATTATCAACCGGCCGGGACGAACGCGAATTTTGCGGCGGTCCTGGACGGGCACACCCTCCGTGTTCGGACCTACGAACGGGGAGTGGAAGACGAAACGCTGGCCTGCGGGACCGGCTCCGTCGCCTCGGCCCTGATCGCCGCCCGGAAGGGATTCGTCGAATCCCCGGTGGATGTCCGGGTGCGGAGCGGCGAGACGCTCCGGATCCACTTCACGCCCACCGAAGGCGGATTTGAGAAAGTTTATCTTGAAGGAAAGACCAAAGTGGTTTATCAGGGGACGCTTTGGGACGAGGCGTGGAAATAGAAAAAGAGGGGCTCCGCCGTCCGGCGTGATCCGAAGAATCGATCTCTATCGCGAAAGGAGAATGACGTTGCAGACAGCCGACCGTTTGACCAAGATCCCGCCTTACCTGTTTATGGAATTGCGAAAGAAGATCGCCAAGGCCAAGGCCGACGGCGTGGACGTGATCAGCCTCGCGATCGGTGATCCGGTCGAACCGACGCCCGATTCGATCATCGACGAACTCTGCCGGACGGCGCGCGATCCGGAGAACCACCGTTATCCGACGGACGAGGAGAAGGGGATGTTGGCCTTTCGTCGGGAGGTTGCCCGCTGGTATGAGACCCGCTACGGCGTTGCGCTCGATCCGGCGACGGAGATCCTGGGGCTGATCGGTTCCAAGGAAGGGTGCCACCATTTCGTGATGGCGCGGATCAATCCCGGGGACATCGTGCTGATGACCGACCCCGGCTATCCCGCCTACCGGGCGAGCATTCTGATGGGGGGCGGCGTTCCGTACAATGTTCCGATTCGTCCCGAAAACGACTATCTCCCCGTCTTCGAGGAGATCCCGCCCGAGATCCGGGAAAAGGCTCGCGGAATGTTTCTCAACTACCCGAACAACCCGACCGGCGCCTGCGCGACGCGCGGTTTCTTCGATCGCCTGGTGGTCTTCGCGAAGGCGAACGACATCGCCGTCTGCTACGACAATCCTTACAGCGAGGTGGTCTTCGAAGGCCAGGAGAGATTGAGTTTTCTGTCCGCCCCCGGGGCGAAGGAGGTCGGCGTCGAGCTCAACTCGCTCTCCAAGCCGTACAACATGACGGGATGGCGGATCGGGATGGCGGCGGGGAATCCTGAGCTCATCGCCGCGATCAGCAAGGTGAAGGAGAACACCGACTCCGGGATCTTCAACGCGATCCAGTACGCGGGAATCCGGGCGCTGCGCGAGGAGACGGGAAACATCGAAAAGATGATGGCGATCTATGCCCGGCGGCGGGGACGCGTTCTGGAAACGCTCCGGAAGATCGGGATCGACTTCAACCCGCCGAAGGGGACCTTCTACCTCTGGGTCCCGACGCCGAAGGGGATGGGATCGCTTGAGTTTACCAACAAACTCTTCGAAAAGGCGGCCGTCGTCGTCGCGGCGGGGACGGCCTACGGCCAGTACGGCGAGGGATTTATCCGGATCTCGCTCACCGTTCCCGACGCCCGCTTGGAAGAGGCGCTGGCGCGAATTGAAAAAGCCTTCGCGTCATAGTTCACGCCTTCGGCGCTCAAACCGTTTTCCCGGCGGGCGCGACGCCGCGGGGGCGGAGTGCCCCTCTCTCCCCGAAATCGTTTCAAATTGTGCGCCGGGGATCTGATTTTTGTGATTGGATAGAGGCTGGATGATGGAAATCGGCATTTTGGGACTTCCGCAGAGCGGCAAAAGCACGCTGTTCGAGATCATGACCGGCGTTCGCAGCCGGGAGATGCACGGGGAGACCTGTGTGCGGGGTCTGGCTTCCGTTCCCGACGCCCGTTTCGACCGCCTGGTGGAGATTTTCAAGCCGGTCAAGGTTTCGCCGGCCAAGGTTCCCTTCAGCGACGTGAACGCCGTCGGAGAGAAGGCGTGGGACGCCGTCCGGCAGAGCCTTTCCGGGGCCGAGGGCTTGGTCCATGTCGTAGACGCGTTTACCGCGGCGGACATTCCCGAGATTCTCGGCCGTTACCGCAAACTGGAGGATGAACTGATTCTTGCCGATCTGATGATTGTCGAAAATCGCCTGGCGCGGCTCGCGAAGATGGCGAAAAAGCCGATGACGCCCCAGGACGCATTTCATGCCCACGTTCTGCCGCGGCTCCGGGAACGGCTCGAGGCGGGGAACCCTCTTCGGGGATTGTCCCTTGCCGAAGAGGAGCGCCACGGCCTCCGGAGCTTCTCGTTCTGGACGATCCGGCCGGAACTGGTCGTGGTCAACACGCCTGAAGATCATCCGGCCGTCTCCGAGGCCTTGGGCCGCGAACTGGGATCCGAGGTGCCACTGATCGGAATCTGCTGCGCGATCGAAGCGGAGTTGGCCGCCCTCCCGCCGGAGGAGCGGAAGGAATTTCTGGATTCGCTCGGCGTCTCGGAGGCCGCCTTCGGTCGGGTGATCCGCGCCGCTTTTTCGCTGCTCGGCCGGATTTCCTATTTTACCGTCGGCGAGGACGAGGTCAAGGCCTGGGTCATTCCCGAGGGCACCAAGGCCCCCCGGGCGGCCGGCGTGATCCACAACGATTTCGAGCGGGGGTTCATCAAGGCCGAGGTGATCGGTTTTGACGAGTTCATCGCCTGCGGCGGAACCCATGCCGCCGCCAAGGCGGCGGGAAAGCTCCGCCTCGAGGGAAAGGAATACGTGGTCCAGGACGGGGAGATCATCAATTTCCGCTTCAACGTTTGACAGGCTGTCGGACGCCCCTGCACACCCTCATGCGCGACGACCTTGCATTCCTCCGCTATTAATCACTCTCGGAGGGATTCCGCGCTCATTGTTTTTCAGCGATGACCCGACCCTCGGGGTTTAAAAATATTCGGTAGCGGTTGCCGTTCTCGCAGACAGCGATGTGATCGTTGTCGCCTTTTTTGGCCACGCTGACGACCTTACCGCACGGCAATCCCAATAGCGCGATCACAGCCGTCAGATCTTTGCTGATGGGTACGTCTTCAGCGGCTTGTGACACCCCGGCAAACAACATGGTTAGCGCAACGGTCAGCAACCAGCTCAGTGTACGTTTTTTCATAGCGTTTCTCCTGCCACCGGATTACATGGTTGTAAACTGGACGGGGTCGGTAAGGATGCTCCAGAGTGTGTCGCGTGACGCCACAATGGTACGGGCGAACGGTCCGGCGACTGAATTGCATCGGACCCTTTCTGAGTCGAAGACACCTTGGATGGCATCACATCTCCCGCGCAGCAATCAACCGCAGCGAAGATGACCACGAAGAGTGCGGCGAGTTGGGAAAAAGACTTCCTGCCTGTTCCGCGATTTTCTCCACGGAAAGCGTGCGAACGGTCTGATCGTGGCGACAGGATCACTTTGTCAGGAACCTTCGATTTGATTGTCATTTTCGGTTGATCCGGCATTTCTTTATCGCATGATCATCATAGGACAAGACGATCTTGTCTGTCAACGGAAGCGATGCGGTTCCGGGGAATTCCGGGCGTCGACCGCGGGAACGAAAAAATATTGACATCCGGGAATGGTTTTGTTATTAGGAACATAGTTCCGCATTATGAAACCTCCTCCATCTTTCGGAGAGGGGATTTCTGATTGGGGAATGAAGATGAAAAAGGATGAACGGATCGGGTGCGGGATCGTTTTCCTTTTTGGGGGGATCACCGCCCTTCTTTCCCTGAGGATGCCGATAGGGACGTTCCGGATGGCGGGATCGGGTCTGTTTCCCCTCTGCCTGGGAATTCTTCTCATGCTCCTCTCCCTTCTTCTTCTGTTGAATCGCCTGTTCGCAAAATCCTCATCCCCGCGGAAACCGGAAGTCGCAACCCCAGCCGACATCGCCATGAAGCAGATGTTGCTGTTCCTGGGCGCCTCTGCGCTGGCCACCCTTTGTCTCAATGTCCTGGGGTATCCGCTCACCGCATTCCTCTTGACGGTCATGCTGTTTCGGATTCTCGGCATCCAAAGACCGGTCCTGCTCATGCTCGTGCCGCTGTTGATTGCAGCGGCCTCCTATCTCCTGTTTATTCAATTCCTCAAGATCCCCCTGCCGAGGGGATTCATCGGTCTGTAGGAGGCCGGGATGGTTGAATCGATTCAACACCTTTTTACCGGTTTCGGAATTGCCGCCACGGTGGCCAATCTTCTGTACTGCCTGCTGGGGGCGGTCGCGGGGACTCTGGTCGGCATCCTCCCGGGACTGGGACCGATTGCGGGAATCGCGTTGCTCATCCCGATCACATTCGGTCTGAGCCCCACGTCGGCGATCATCATGCTCTGCGGCATCTACTACGGGGCGATGTACGGCGGCTCCACCACATCCATTCTTCTGAATGTTCCCGGGGAAACCGCCTCGGTGATCACCTGTATCGACGGCTACCAGATGGCTCAAAAAGGAAAGGCCGGCCCGGCCCTGGCGATCTGCGCCATCGGCTCATTTACGGCCGGAACCCTTGCGATCATCGGCATGGTTTTTCTGGCTCCGCCGCTCGCCCAGGCCGCGCTGGCCTTTGGCCCTCCCGAGTATTTCTCCCTGATGGTCTGCGGATTCATCGTCCTGAGCAACGTGACGGGAGGTTCCCTGCTCAAGTCCCTCATGATGGCCGTTGTGGGCCTCATCATCGGGACGGTGGGGCTCGATCCCGTCACGGGAGACTACCGATTCACCTTCGACGCCACCTATCTGCTCGGCGGTATCGAATTTGTTGCCGTCGCCATCGGGCTTTTCGGGATCGCGGAGGTCCTGGCCAATGTCGACCAGCCGCTGGAGAGCCTCGAACAGAGCGTGATCGTCCCGCGCTTCCGGGATCTCTTCCCGTCGCTTCAGGATCTGAAAAAATCGGTGGGTGCGATCCTGCGCGGGTCGGCGATCGGTTTCGGCGTGGGTCTGGTCCCCGGGCCGGCCCCCGTCATCGCAACCTACACGTCCTATATGACGGAAAAGAGGATTTCCCGGCACCCCGAGGACTTCGGCAAGGGCGCCATCGAAGGGGTGGCCGGTCCGGAATCGGCCAACAATGCCGCCTGCCAGTCGGCATTCATTCCTCTGTTCGTTCTGGGCATCCCGTTCGCCCCGCCGACGGCCATTCTGCTGGGGGCGCTCATGATCCACGGCGTGGTGCCGGGGCCGATGATGATCAGCGAGCATCCGGATGTCTTCTGGGGCGTCATCGCCAGCATGTATATCGGCAACTTCATCCTGCTTCTGCTCAATCTGCCGTTTGTCCCCTTTTTCGCCAGTATCCTCCGAATCCCGAAGAAGATCCTGCTGCCCCTTGTGATGCTTTTCTGCATCACCGGGATGTACACCGTGAACAACTCCATCAACGACATCTGGTTGATGCTTTTGATGGGTGTATTGGGTTACGTGATGAGAAAGTGGGCGTACGACGCGGCGCCGCTCCTGCTGGCCCTGGTGATCGGCCCGAAAATGGAGGTCGCTTTCCGCCAGTCGCTGATGATTTCTCACGGGGATTTCGGGGTCTTTATCGAGCGGCCTTTTTCGCTGGTCTTCCTGGTGGTGACGTTTCTTTTTCTCTTGATGCCGGCATTTCGGTTCATCATCGGGAGATTCAACAGGCGCCCTGCGTAAGGGTGGATCAGGGTAACCAAGCCACGGGACGGCCGGTCAGTGACCGGCATGCCATCCAACGGGAAAAGGAGGTAAGGGTATGTTGAAAAAAATGTTTTATGTCTTGGCAATCGGTTTCCTTTGCATTGCAGCGTTCCCCGTTCAAGCCGCCGATTTTCCGGAGAAGGAGGTTCAGATCATCATTCCCTGGGCGCCCGGCGGGGCCACGGATCTCATCTTCAGGGCTCTGGCCGCCGCAACCGAAAAATACCTCGGCAAGGCCGTGGTCATCGTCAACAGGGCCGGCGGGGGCGGCGCCGTGGGGTATACAGAGGGTTCGCAGGCCAAGCCCGACGGCTACACCTTGACGGCCGCGGTGACGCCGCTCACGATCCTGCCGCACCAGGTGAAGACGGCCTTCACCTACGCGAACTTCGATCCGGTCATCAACGTCGTCCGGGATCCGGCCATGTTTCTGGTCCGGTCGGATGCCCCCTGGAAAACGACGAAGGAGTTCCTGGAGCAGGCCAAGAAGAACCCGGGCATGATCAGCGTGGGAAATTCCGGTGCCGGCGGCGGCGTCCATCTGATCGCCATGGCCTTTGAGAAGGCGATGGGGGTCAAATTCAACCACATCCCCTTCTCGGGCGGGGGGCCCTCGGTGACGGCCCTGCTGGGCGGTCACATCAACGCCGTTTCCGTCTCGCCGCCGGAGGGGATCAGCCAGGTTCAGGCGGGGAAACTCCGGATCATGGCCCTCTTCTCGGAGGAGCGCTTTGATATGTTCCCCGATATCCCGACCTGCAAGGAGCAGGGGGTGAACTTTGCCATGGGCCAGTGGCGGGGCCTGGCCGCGCCGAAGGGAACGCCGGCGGCGGTGATCCAGAAGCTCCACGATGCCTTCAAGAAGGGGA
>JAQTRB010000047.1 GCA_028712015.1 Syntrophales bacterium | reverse complement strand
CCCCGCCGGACCTCCGTGACATAATCCGCGAAGAACTTCACGAATGCGGCAAAGCAGACGGAGCAGAAGGTGATGAAGGCCTGCTCCGGGCTGACCGTCCCGAATGTGACGATCCCCCGCTCGGGAACGATCACGCATTTGCGTTCCTTCAGCGCCGCAATCATCTCCTGCGGATCGAAGGCCGGCGCCACGGGAAGATCGTGGAAGAAGGTGCGCGTCTCCGTGTCCTCGGGAAAGATCACCCCGTCGGCCTGCTCGGCGAGAAAATCGATGACGGTCCGGTAGGGCTCGGCCGGCCGGGAAAACAGCAGCGACTGGATGTTGAGACCGGCAAAGACCTGTTCAAGGACGGAACGTACCGGATCCTCCCGGTTCCAGACGAGGTCGGCGTCCACGGCGCCCAGCAGCGGTTCCCCCGACTCCGCATAACGGGATTCGACCAGCTTCCGCGCGTATTTCCCGATCAGTTCTTCCACGCGATCCCCAGCGCCTCCGCCTTTACCCGCATCGGCATCCCCGTCTCGTCCAGGCCACGGACGGCATAGTAGCGGGCGCGAGCCTCCAGAAACGTCTTTCGGTCGATGGGCGGGACCGGGATGTGATCCCCCTCCGATCCCGACATCGCGAAGAAGCGCTCCGGCAGGTCGTCGTCCTCGGCGGTGAATCCGTTTCGGGCGTTCATCATCCTCTCCCGGTAGACGATCCGCTCCCCGATCTTCAGGAGATCTTGCGCGGTCAAGGAAACGCCGGTCACGGCCCGGAAGACTTTGGCAAACTCTTCCGACGAGGCGGCGAAAAAGACGAATTTGCAGGCCGTGAGAGAGTCGATCGCGGCGTTCAAATCCTCGGCGATCTTGATGATCCGGGCCTTGCCGCTGAAGCTCATCCGGTCCGTCGCCACGGGCTTCCGCAGAATCTCGTGGGCAATGGGATAGGCCCGCAGGTGGCAGCCGCCCCGGGTCGATGTCGCATAGGCCAGGGCCATGCCGCAAGCCCCGCGCGGGTCGTAGGCGGGAAGCTCCTGTCCCTTGACCGTCACGGCGCATTCGGAACGTCCACGGGAGGCGGCATAGGCCGCCGAACCGCGACCGAGTTCGACGCCGACACCTTTCCCCCGGCCGATCGCATCGAGAAGGGCGAGAATATCCGCGGGAGGCAGCTTGGTCTGTTCCATTTCCGAATAACAGGCGAGTGTCGCCGCAGCGGAGATCGTGTCCATCCCCATCTCGTTGCAGAGGCGGTTTGCCGCTACCGCGGTTTCCAGATCTTCATTTCCTACGAGCGCGGTAAAATGGGAAAGGGTTTCGAATTCCGGCAGCGGCATCCCGTCCGCCGCGACCTTCTTGCAGAGGATCGGGCAACCCCGGCAGCCCGTCTTCTTCGGGCGGTATCGTTCCCGGAGGGCGGGGGCGTTGAGCGAAGGCGCCGCCGGGAAGAAGGTTTCGCGAAAATTCGCCGTCGGCATCATCCGTCGGGCGTGCGTCAAATCGTAGAGCGCGGGGGTTCCGAATTCGGCGATCCCGAACTCCCCGAGCAGGGCGGGCGAAGCGAACAACAGCCGTCGGATGTCGGCGACGGCATCCTGCAAGCCTTCGGAATCGGCGACGGTGGTTTCCCCGTGTCCCGTCGTCGTAATGTAGCGAAGATTCTTCGCGGCAAACGAAAGACCGAGACCGTTTCGTCCCGCCGCAAAATGGCCATCCACCATCACATTCGCGAACGCAACGCCGCTCTCAGCGGCCGGCCCCGTCACCGCGGCCGCGCCCCGACCGCGGAGCTTCTCGAAAATGCGCGATGTGGAAAGCCCGGCCATCCCGCCCGCATCCGCGAGGGTGATCTTCCCGCCGTCAATCTCGATCCCGCAGGGACGGGGGTTCCGGCCCGCGATGATCACCCCGTCCCATCCCGCCTTCTTCAGCAGGGTCCCGAAACTCCCGCCGACGGAACAGTCGCCGACCGTTCCGGTGAGCGGCGAACGGGACATGATCGTCATTCTTCCCGAGGTCGGCGACGCGGTGTCGACCAGCGGCCCGGTAAACAGCAGCAGCGGCATTGCGGGGTCGTCCCAGCGGCGCGTTACCTCCGGCTCGAGATATCGGCCCGCCAGTCCCCGTCCGCCGAGACACTCCTGGTAAGTCTCGGAAGTCGGCCGCCGGGCTTCCCAGTTCTCCGTCGTCAAATCGATCTGCAGAATCCTGCCGCACCAGCCGTTCATCGCTCTTGAACCCCTCTCCCGCAGGATAGCTCCACACGTGCATCTCCGTAGATCTCCGGCAACGGACGATCCGGCGAGAGGTTCCCCAAAATTTCAGACCCGCTGAGGTATTCCGCCGTTGCGCCGGGAAACGTATCGATCCCGGAAATCGGGAGATTTTCATTTCGTTTATCAGCGACATTCCTTCCTGTCAATCGGGGAGAAGATCTGATGGAATATAATGCTTGACAACAAAAAGCGGACGATGCTAACCATAATCTCACAATCTAGGACTTGGTTTTATTACATGAAACCTATTCCAACGGAAAACAATAGAAGGACTTCCCGTTACAACATTGAGGCGTTGGCGCGCGGTTTAGACATTCTTGAACTTTTCTCTCCTCAAAACCCATCCGTCAGCATGAAAGAAGTGATCTCTCTGCTGAAGCTGAACAAAAGCACGACGTTTCGGCTTCTTTCCACATTGGAAGCCATGGGCTACATCGAACGCGATCCTGAAGCACGCCGTTATCGCCCTTCCCTAAAAGTCCTTCGCCTCGGCTTTACGGTCATCAACAGCATGGAGGTACGCCAAATAGCCAGACCCCATCTGGAGCGCCTGGCCCAGGAAGTCGATGAAACCGTCAGCTTGTGCGTGTTGGACGGCGACCATGTCATTTATGTGGACAGAGTGCGGAACAAGTCGATCGTCGGTGTCATGCTGAAAACGGGATCTCGCGTTCCTGCACACTGCACCACGATCGGCAAGGTTCTTTTGGCGGACCTCTCACCCGATCAACTCGACATTTTTTTTCATGCCGCAAAGCTTGATCCATTCACCTCTCGTACAATAAACGATCAAGATGCCCTGCTCTGCGAACTCCTGAAAGTCAGAAAAAACGGTTATGCGATTTGCAATGGAGAACTTGCCGTTGGGCTAAGGGCGGCCGGCGCCCCCATTTACAATCATCAACAAAAGGCCATTGCCGCAATCAATGTTTCAGGCTCATCAACCACCATCACCATCAACCATCTCAAAAAAACAATTGTTCCCGCAGTGGTCAGAACTGCCGCCCGGATCTCTCTCGCTCTCGGCTATACTCCCACGAAGATGAAAGAAGGATGGAAGGCCATTCTTTCATAAAAGTCGCAAGCCAAGAATAGCCGGTTTACCGGAACATTGGATGGCTCCCTGACAAGAAGAAAAATGTCGATCCCGTCACAACTGAAGTCCTGAACCATTCGAGTCGTGGACGTTGCTTGTTTTTCGGAAGAAATGCCGTACCAGCCATCATGACGAAAATGCGATCGTTTCGTTTCATAGACGTATCGTGAAAAATCTATGTGGGAGGATGCCGGCTCATGAACACAAAAGACGACAAAGTCATGGCACTGAGCGATGCCATCCGGGAATATGTCAAGGACGGCAGCCACATATCCATCGGCGGTTTCACGATCAACCGTAACCCCATGGCGGCGATCTACGAGATCATCCGCCAGGGGATACGGGACCTGTATCTCTATGCCCATTCCAACGGCCAGGGCGCCGATGAATTGATCGGCGGGGGATGCGTTTCAAGGCTCGACATCGCCTACGGGGGAAACGGAAAGTATGCGGCGACCTGCATCCGTTTCCGGAAGGCCGTTCAGGAGGGAACGATCCGGGTGGAGGACTATTCCAACTTCCAGATGTGCCTGCGCTTCATGGCGGGCGCGATGGGGATGCCTTTTCTCCCTACCGTATCGTCGTTGGGGACGGATCTGTTGAACGTCTGGGGGTTTTCCGAGGAAGAGAGAGCTCGGGACCCCAAAATGCCGAACCAAAAAATGATCGTCATGGACAATCCGTTCGGCGGCTGGATGGACACCCCGAAGGTCGTCCTGGTGCCCGCCATCCAGCCCGATGTCACGATCCTGCACGTCCAGAAGGCTGACAAACAGGGAACGGGAAGGATTCACGGGCTGACCTTCGCCGATGTGGAACAGGCCAAGTCGGCAAAACATGTGATCCTGACTTGCGAGGAGCTGGTCGATACCGCTGTCTTGAGGAGGAATCCGGACCAGAACAATATCCCCTTCATCCATGTCGACGCGGTGGTTCCGGTGCCGCACGGCGCCCTTCCGACGGCCTGTTACGGGTATTACGATTATGATCCCGCCTGCCTGCTGCACTACGTCAAATGCGCCAAGGATGACGACCTCCATCGTGAATATCTCCGAAAATTCATCCACGGAACGAAAGATCACGAAGGATTCATCGCCCTGAACGGGGGGCGGGAACGGCTGGACAGGATCAAAGCGGATCCCGAAACGGGATATGCGGTCAATCTGGCGAGGGGGTGAGGAGGCGATGGAAAAGTACATTTTGCGGGAAATGATGACGATTGCGGCCGCCAGGGAAATCAAGAACGGCGACATTGTGTTTGGGGGTACGGGCATCTCCATGCTGGCCGCCATGGCGGCCAAAAACATCAACGCCCCCGAGAGCGTCATGTTCTTCGAAACCGGAGCGATCGATTCCAAGCTGGACGAGATCCCGCTGGCCGTGGCGGATTCACGGGTGATGTACCTTGCGGCGACCAACGGCGGTCTGTTCGACGCCTTCACCACGATGCAGAATCCGATCACCGGAAGACATGTGATCGGAATTCTGGGGGCGGCGCAGATCGACCTCTACGGCAATCTGAATACCACGGTCATCGGCAATTACGTCAAGCCCAAGACCCGTTTTTCGGGAAGCGGCGGCGGCTGCGATGTGGCCTCCTTTGTCCCGCGCTGCATCATTTTCATGCAGCAGGAGAAAAAAAGATTCGTAAAGAAACTGGATTACTTGACGAGTCCCGGTCATTTGGACGGCGCCGATGGCCGCAGGAAGACCGGGTTGCGCGAGGGGGGACCGACGGTGGTGATTACCAACATGGCGGTCTTCCGTTTCGATGGGCTCACCAAACGGATGTATCTCGCCGGATACTATCCCGGGATCACCGTCCAACAGATTCTTGAAAACATGGAGTTTGCCGTGGATGTCTCGCACGCGGCGGAGGTCGCGCCGCCGACACCCGAAGAGCTGAAGATCCTCAGGGAAAAGTGCGATCCTCAGAGATTGATTTTGTAGCTGCGGCGTCTTTTCCGAGCGCTATCCGGGGAGACCAAGAAGAGGAAGGGGGGAATCATGTAACAGGCGGAAGGGGCTTCATGGATCGTGACAAGGAAGCCGGAAGCTTGAATGAATAACAAAGGAGGGGAAATCATGAAGAAACATATTGGCGTGAAGGTGTTCTTTGTTTCTCTTTTGACTCTGGCCGTGATGTTCAGTTTCGGTTTTCTCAACCAGGCGCAAGCCGCCAAATACAACCTGAAATTCCAGATGGCCTGGCACACGCAGCACCCCGAGTACAAAGCCTACCAGCAATTCGTCAAGATGATCAAGAAAGAGACCGACGGGGAGCTATCCTTCACCATATTTCCCGCGGACCAGTTGGTCGGCCGTGAAGAGGCCCTGGAAGGGCTGAAGAAGGGGACGATCGACATGCTGGGAAGCTGCGCCTCCTATTTCCACGGCATGGTTCCCGAAGGGGACATCGACTGGATGCCCTACATCTCGCTGGGCAATCGCGACAAGTTCTACGATTTCTTCAACGGTGAAAACGAGTTTGCCAACATCATCCGCAATGCCTACCTCAAGAAGGCCAACGCCGTCCTTTTAACGAACATCCTCTGCAGCAGTTCGGGGGTCATCGGCGCCGGCAATAAAGAGTATCCCACTGTCGACTCCCTGAAGAACATCAAGCTGCGGGCGGCCGGCGGCGTCAATACGCGGATCGCCAAGGCCTGGGGCGCGAGCCCCGTGACGATGGCCACCGGCGAGATCTACCCGGCCCTGCAGATGGGGACCCTCGACGCCTTGCTCTTCTACGCCTACGGCCTGAAGGACTACAAGTTCTATGAGGTGGCCAAATCCTTCACCGGCCCCGCCGTTTACATCTGGGCCGACGACCTGTGGATCAATGCCGATGCCTGGGCCAAACTTCCCAAGAACCTGCAGGACAAACTGAAGAAGGTGGCCAGGGAGTGGGCCCGCTGGGCGAGCCTGGAGTATTGGCCGGCCTATGACAAGGAAATTGAGGTATGGGGCAAGTCCAAGGGCGTGAAGTTCCTCGAGTTCGACGAGGCCAATGTGGCCAAGTCGAAGAAGATGCTCGAAGAGGTGTGGATCTGGTATGCCAACGAGAGCCCGGACTGCAAACGGTTGGTCGAGTTGTACAGGGCCGAGCAGAAGAAGTGGTAACCCTGCTTCAGTCTTTGGAACACCATTGCTCACCGGGGCGGCGTAACCCCAAGTTACGCGCCCCATTGAAAGAAGGAGAGGGCTTATGAGTCACGGGAGTGCAGAAACGCCTGTGGACCGCAGCGCCTTCATGCGGGCTGTGTCCGCCTTTGATCGCTTTCTGGCCGAGTTCGCGGGCTGGATTGTCATCGTCATGATGTTGACTCTCAGTTACGATGTCATCATGAGGTATGCCTTTGGCATGCCGACCACCTGGGCCGGTGAGATCAACCGTTATTTTCTCGTCCTGGTCATGTTTTTCGGAGGGCCCTGGGCGCTTCCCGCCGGCGGCCATGTGGCCGTCGATATCGTCACGGAGACCCTGGCGGAACGCAAGCGGCTGAAACTGGAGATCGTCACCTCCTGCATGGCCGTGGTCTATATGATCATCTTTTCGATGGAATCGATCAAATACACCTGGGAGGCCATTGCCGGGAAAGTGGTCAGCACGGAATACCTGGCCTTGCCCATGTGGCCGATACGGTTTTTCCTGGTGATCGGCGGGGTGATGTTGGGGATCGAATTCCTTTTCCGGATCATCCGAGCCGTCAAGCGCCTGAATGAACTGAAACCCTGACCCGACTGGAGGTGGTTTCCCATGGAATGGTATGTGATTTTGTTGATCTTGATGGGGTCTCTGACCCTCCTGCTCTGTCTGGGCCTTCCGGTAGCCTTCTCTCTGGGTTTCCTGAGCATGATCGCCGCCCTGTTCTTCTGGCCCGGAACGACAGGCCTCTACGGCGTGGCCTTGGCCGGCTACGGCCACATGAGCAGTTTCACTCTCGTTTGCGTCCCCTTGTTTATCCTGATGGCCCAGATCGTAATGCACTGCGAGATGGGCAAGGATACCTACGACGTGGCCGACCGGTTCCTGCGCGGCATGCCGGGAGGATTGGGGATGACCAGCACGGTGTTCGGCGCCATCTTCGGGGCCGTCTGCGGCGCCAGCACCGCCGGGACCGCAACGGTGGGCCTCCTGTCCCTGCCGGAGATGCTCCGGAGAAAATATGATGAGGGGATGTCCGGGGCCATCGTCGCCTTTTCCGGAGCTCTCTCCATCCTGATCCCGCCGAGCATCATCATGATCCTCTACGGGACGTTGGCGAACGAATCCATCGGCGCCCTCTTCGCCGGCGGGGTTATCCCCGGGATCCTGATGACCATCATCGGCGTATTCTATATCTGGCTGATTGTCCTAATCAAACCTTCGATGGCCCCGCGGGACACCAACCGCTTCACCTGGAAGGAAAAGTTCGGTTCCCTGTGGCGGGTGTGGGCCCTGCTGTTGGTCATGCTCCTCCTGCTGGGGACGATCTATACCGGCGCGGCGACCCCGACGGAATCGAGCGCCATCGCCTGCCTGGCCGTGTTCCTGATCGCTGTCGTAAAGGGGAAGATGAACGTGGCGGTCCTCCGGAAGTGCATCATCCAAACCGTGCGGACCACCACGATGATCGGCTGGATCATCATCGGCGCGACGGCCTTCGGCTATGTCATCATCTACTCGGGTTGTGCCCAGGCACTCACGGACTGGGTGGTCGGTCTCCCGGTTTCGCCCATGTTTATCGTGGCCGTATTGATGGTCGGCTACCTGATCCTTGGCATGTTCCTCGATCCGGCGGCCATCGTCATGATGACGACGCCGATCGTCCTGCCGATTCTGACGGCTCTCGAGATCAACATCGTGTGGTTCGGCATCCTCATGACCATCAACATGTGCTGCGGGAACATCTCCCCGCCGATGGGACTGAACCTGTACATCGTCAAGGGGCTTATGCCGGATGCCATCCGCCTGAAGCGCCTCTTCATCGGGGCCATTCCCTTCATGGTGATCGATGTGGTCGTCATCGCGCTTGTGATGACTTTCCCGGAGTTGGCAACCTGGTTGCCGAGCATCATGATCCCGACGTAATCCATGCGAAAAAAGGGACATCACAACGAACGTTCCGTTGACCATTCAATGAATTTCGATCATCACCTGGCCTCCGGTTATGCCGAAGGCCAGGTGATTTTCTTGTCTCCCTATGAAAAACAAACGGCATCCGGACAGCCGGGCATATTCCATAAGGAGGTATGTCCTGGACTTCGGGTTATCGGAGGAGATGTCAAAATGTTCAAGGATTCACGTGTTATCGGTGTGATCCTCGTCATCCTGATGGCCCTCATGCTGTCCTTCGTCAAGCCTTTCAACGGTCTCGCCCCGTTGGGCCATTCATGGCCCTGAGCTGGTTCATCATCGGCTTGGTCCTGTCGGCCCTGACCCCGTCCATTAGGAAACTCATTGGGATAACGCTCGACACCTTTGATCAGTGTGCCCTATTGGCGGATGATCGGGGCGATCCAATGATTGCCGGGGCCATTGCGCATCATCGCTTCCCCGGGTATTGGAAAGGATATGCTCGGCAGGGATGGTTGTCGGAGGGACCGGGTTTGTCTCCCGATTAGACCAACAACGCGCCGACTACACAACAAGCAGCGCGGTCATGTCCATCACGTTCGTCCCCGTGGGACCGGTCATGATCAGATCCCCGGTCCGCTGCAGAAAATGGTAGGAGTCGTTCCGGGCGAGAAAATCGTCGATCCGCAGACCGAGCGCCCGCGCCTTTTCCCAACTGGTGCGGTCCACGACCGCCCCGGCGGCGTCCGAATGACCGTCGATTCCGTCGGTTCCGGCGCTGAGAAAGCAAAAACGAGGGTTCCCCTGGAATTCACGGAGGG
>JAQTRB010000046.1 GCA_028712015.1 Syntrophales bacterium | reverse complement strand
ATCTATCTGACCAAATACCTTCGGGGACTGCGGCCGGACATGCAGATCCTCAGCCGGGCCAATCTGGACCGGAACGTCTCCACGCTGCACCGCGCCGGCGCCGACTTCGTGATGTCCTATGCGTCTCTGGGCGCCAACGCCATCTTCAACTTTCTGAAAAACGAAGACACATGGATGCTGGCCGAGGGGCTGAACATCTTTCACCTGAAGGCCCCGAATGCGCTCGTCGGCAAAAACCTGATCGATTCGGGGATCAGGGAGATCACCGGCTGCTCCGTCGTGGCCATCAAAAACGACGACATTCTGTCGATCAACCCCGATCCGCTGATGCCGATCCAAGCGAATGCCGAGCTGGTCCTGATCGGCAACGACGAAGGGGAACGAATATTTCTCAAGGTTTTCGAATCGTGACTCCGTGAAATCGCCGGAAACGTCGCTTTCCCGGACCAGGGCCGTCCCCGCGGTTATTTCTTCCGCGGTTCCGTGGCTCCGGGGGATTGGTCTTCGCCCTTGCGTTCGATCTTCTTCAGCCGGTACTGGACATAGGCGTCGCGGAACGCCACATAGGGATCGATGGCGGCCCCCTGAAGCGCCTCATAATCGCCGATCCTCAGTGAAGTGGCGTTCACCATCTCAACCGCCCTGGCTCCCGCTCCCGCGTACCAGGGGCTAAAATACATGAAAGGGCGAAGGAACGCATCCCCCACCATCCCCACCGTGTCGCGCGGACTGGAAGGGCCGAAGACCGGCCAGTTGATGTAGAATCCTTGGCCGATTCCGTAGAAGCCCAGGGTTTGGCCGAAATCCTCGTCCTGCTCGGCAAGGCCGATTGGCTTGCTCGATGCCAGATCCAGAAGACCGCCGAAGCCCAAGAGGGTGTTGACCATGAAGCGGCCCAGCTCCTTCTCCGCCCCCGCAAAATTGATCTGAAGCACGCAATTGACGAAACGGATCGGGAAGGTAAGATTTTTGAAAAAATGGTCGACGGCGTTTCTCGCCGGCTCCGGGACCACCTTGCCGTACCCCTGCGCTACCGGTTTGAGAACCCAGAAGTAAAGTTTGTCGTTGAAGTGGTACATGGCCCGGTTGAAGGGTTCCAGCGGGTCGGCGATGGCCGCTTTTCCCCCTTCCCGGCCATGGTCGAAATCGTCGAATTCGGTGATGTCCCCGAATTCGTCGTCCGTTGGGGTTTCCGGTCCGGCCGTCGTCTCCGCAGAGGGCGGCGGGGTCGAAACGGTTCCGGAAAGAGGCGCCTCCTGCTTCACCAAAAGCAATGTCGCGGCCGGCGCCGGAGAGACGACGGGATCGGGGTTGTGGGCGCAAGCCGCACCGGCAAAAGCCAAAAGCAACGCCGGAAACCACAAAGCTTTCAGGAAATGGTCCACCCTATTGCCCCTTCACCTTCTCGCGCAGGGTTTCCAGCAGGCTTTCCGGCTTGTTTTTTTCCAGAATTTCGTTGAATTGCGTTCGATAATTCAAAACCAGGCTCACGTTCTCGATGACGATGTCATATACTTTCCACGCACCGTCCTTCACAATCACTCGATAGGCGATCGGAATTTCCTTGGAGGCGGTCACGATTTTCGTTTGAACCTCGGCCTGGGTCGCCGAAAGCATGGACTCCTTTTCGAAAACAATTTTCTCGTTCGTATAGTCCAGGATTTTATCGACGTACGCCTTCTCCAGCACCTGCCGGAAAAGCTTGACGAACTCCTGCCGCTGAGCGGTGTTCAGGCTGTTCCAGTTTCTGGCCAGGGTCCGTTTTCCGAGCTCGATATCGTCGAACATGCCGTTATAGATCAGCCGGAGTTTTTCCTTTTTGGCCTCCTTGGCCGACTCGGCTTTGAGCGTCGGATCGCGCAAAACGTCAAGCACCTTGTTGACGTTCAACCGAACCGCGTCCTGCGGCGCGCCGGCCCAGGCCGGAAGGGAAAACAACAGGGACACGACGATGCTCCATACAACGATCGGTGTTTTCACGGCTATCCTCTCTCCGTTTGATGAAACGCCTACTTTTTCTTCACGTCTCCAAAGGCATACTTGCTGACGAGCTCCGTGACGTCCACGGGCGGCTGCGTCTCGGTGATGGTCCCCCCGGGCTTCAGGAGTTCGCCCGCTCCCCCGGGATCGACGCTGATGTACATATCGCCAATCAGCCCCTCCGTTTTGATCGAGGCGATCGCGTCGTCGTGAATCTTGATGTCGTTGCGGATGCGAAGCTCGACCAGGGCCTTCTGTTTTTCCTGGTCCATCGCGAGTTTTTCCACCCGTCCCACCTCGATGCCCGAGATATAAACCAGGCTGCCGGTTCTCAGGCCCGTGACGGTGGTGAAACGGGCAAGGAGCGGATAGGTGTTGTCTCCCCAGAGGTTGACATGGCCCAATTTCACCGTCATGTATCCGATGCAGACGAGCCCGATGACCAGAAAGATGCCTACCGTCGTTTCCATGGTGTACTTTTTCATTTTCTACCTCCTCGAGTTACAGCGAACCCGGGCAATTTCGACTTGTTGAGACTGCGCCGCAATGACGACGGAGGCGACATCGGCGGCGGGCTCCCCCAGAGCAATGCCGGCCAGGATGGCGAATTCGGCGCACCCTTCCACGCCGGCCTCGTTCCGACCGATGGCCAGGCGGTCGGCGATATCCCATTCCCGAAAATCCCGGATGAAATCTTCCAGGATGCTTTTCGCCTCCGTCATATCCGAATTGGGAAGAACCGTGACAAATTCGCTCTGCTGCAGGCGGGTGGAAAAGCCCCCGATGGCGCCGAAGTGTTTGTCGATATACATGCTCAGGTTTCGTATCGCCTCCTGAGTCACGACATAACCCGAACTCGTCTGGATGGCATCCAAGCCCGCCAGGGAAAAAACCACGATGCAGTAGGTATCTCCGTTGGTTTTTCGCGCCAACTGAGCGTGATGCATCACCTTGAACTGTCTTTTGGAATAGAAACCGGTCAATTCGACCTGCAGTCCCTCCAGACTGCGAATGACCTCATCCTTGAATGGATGATCGAACTCCTCCAGCTCTTCCGGAGAACCCTGAAAAACGATCGATTTATCATAGAGGGCCAGGATGCGGTTCGAGATAAAATAAACGTCCGGGATCTCATGGCTGACCAGGATCGCGGTAAACCCGAACTTCCTCTGATACTGGGCGATCATCCCCAGGATGGCGTTTTTTCGGACAGGGTCCTGGCCGGACGTGGGTTCGTCGAAGAGGACGATTCGGGGATCGGTCACCAAAGCGCGGGCCAGCGCAACGCGCTTTTGCATCCCCCCCGAGATTTCCGAAGGGTATTTGTGCGCCGCATCTTCCAGTTCCGTCTGTTGGATTCTGGCCGTCACCCGGCGATCGATTTCGCTCTTGCCCATGTGCGTCGTTTCGCGGAGCGGGAGGGCGATGTTGTCATAGACGGTCATGGAGTCGAACAGGGCGTTGTCCTGAAACATATAGCTGATCCGGGCGAGACCGGCGGCGCTTTCTTTTTCGTTCATGTCGGACAGCGGTTTCCCCTGGAAGAGAATGGTTCCCTCGTCCGGCTTGATCAAGCCGATGATATGCTTGAGAAGCACGCTTTTGCCCGAGCCGCTCAGGCCGATGATGGTCGTAACCTGCCCCTCATAGATCTTCAGATTGATTCGATCCAGAACGGTCCGGGAGTCGAAACGCTTGGTGACATCCTTGAATTCAATCAACGGCAACGGCGCATCCATGGCAATCCTCAGATGAGAAGGGACGTCACAACATAGTCGGACACCAAAATCAGCACGCAGGAGAGCACGACGGACGAGGTCGTGGAAAGCCCGACGGCCTTTGCGCCATGGCTGTCCGGACGCATGTGCGCAAAATACCCCTGGTAACAGGATACCGTGGAGACGATGACGGCAAAAACGATCGCCTTGATGAAACCGTCGGTAACATCCTTCATGTCCATACTGGCCTGAACACGATAGATGTAGGTGCCGGCATTCGCGCCCAGCAGCAGCACCCCGGAGACATAGCCGCCGATAATGCCGATGATGTCGAACAGGGCGGTCAGCAGCGGAAAGCTGATGATCGAAGCGGCGATTCTCGGGCTGATGAGATAGCGGAGCGGATCGATGCGCATGGTGTCCAGCGCGTCGATCTGCTCGGAGATCCGCTGGATGCCGATCTCGGCGGTGATTGCGGAACCCGCCCGCGCCGCGATCATGATCGCCGTGAGAACCGGTCCCAATTCCCGAACCAGGGTCAGAGCCACCAGCGTGCCCAGGGCCCCCTGCGCACCGAATTTCACCAGGGCGTGATAGGACTGAAGGCCCAGGACCATGCCGGTAAAAAAACCGACGAGCAGGATGATCATCGTCGACCTTGCCCCGATGTAGTAGATCTGCTGAACGATCTTGGCCGGTTGTTTGGCTTTGAAAATCCGCAGGAACGCCAGAAGAAGGAAAATCGCCGAGGCGCCCATATTTCCGACCCAGGCGATCGCCGATCTTCCGAAAACGGCAAACGGTCTCGTCAATAGCCCGCCAAGGCGCCATCCCGTCATATTTCCGGCGCCGTTCGGACGGTTTTGATCGAATGCCATAAGAACGACTCCCCTCATTCGGCTCCCATGTCACGGAACCGGAAGTGATGATGCATCCATAGCATAATTGCCGGAAGAATGCCAAAAATGAACGGGCCCCGATCCTCGATTCCGCGGGGCGCATGAAGGTCGGGAGATCCTCCCTATCCCGATGGCTCCGGCGCCTTGTTCAAGGCGATCCGGAGGACCTCCAGCATCTCGTCCACGAAGTGGAAGGTCATCTCCTTTTTGACCTTGGCCGGGACCTCTTCCAGATCCTTTCTGTTCCATTTCGGCAGGATGATCGTCCGGACGCCGGCCCGATGGGCGGCAAGAACCTTCTCCTTGATCCCTCCCACCGGCAGGACCAGCCCCCGCAGCGTGATCTCCCCGGTCATCGCGAGGTCTCTCTTCACCGTCCGGTCCGTCAGCAGCGAGGTCAGGGCGGTCAGCATCGTCACCCCCGCCGACGGTCCGTCCTTCGGGATGGCGCCGGACGGGACATGGATGTGGATGTCCGTCCCCTCGAAGAAATCCTTTGCGATCCCCAGTTCTTCCGCGTTCGCGCGGATGAAGCTGAGCGCCGCGGTGGCCGACTCCTTCATCACGTCTCCAAGTTGTCCCGTCAGGGTGAGGGCGCCCTTGCCCTTCATCGCGGTCGCCTCGACGAAGAGGATGTCCCCGCCGACCGGCGTCCAGGCCAGCCCCCGGACGACCCCGGGCTTTGCCGTGCGGGCGTCCGCTTCCTCCGTCACCCGAACGGGACCGAGGATGCGGTGAAGATCGCGCACCGCGATCGTTGCCTTTTCGATCGTCCCTTCGGCGATCTGGCTGGCCACGCAGCGGCAGAGTGAAGCCAGTTCGCGTTCCAGGTTTCGCACCCCCGCCTCCCGCGTATAGCCGGTGACGATCCGGGCGATGGCGCTTCTCGCGATCCGGATCTGTTCCGGTTTCAACCCGTTCGCCTCGATCTGCCTCGGAATGAGATAACGCCGGGCGATCCGGATCTTCTCGTCGAGGGTGTAGCCGGGAAGTTCGATCACCTCCAGCCGGTCGCGAAGCGCCGGCGGAATCGTTTCCAGGATATTCGCCGTCGTGATGAACATCACGTGCGACAGGTCGAAGGGAACGTCCAGATAGTGGTCCGTGAAGCAGAAGTTCTGCTCGGGATCCAGGACCTCCAGCAGCGCGGATGAGGGATCTCCGCGGAAATCGCTCCCGACCTTGTCGATTTCGTCGAGCATGAAAACCGGATTGTTCGATTCCGCCCGCCTCATCCCCTGGATGATCCGGCCGGGGAGAGCCCCGACGTAGGTTCTCCGGTGGCCGCGGAT
Source organism: Syntrophales bacterium (assembly GCA_028712015.1). Lineage (GTDB taxonomy): Bacteria > Desulfobacterota > Syntrophia > Syntrophales > UBA5619 > UBA5619. The sequence continues at coordinate 3,363 of JAQTRB010000046.1, read as the reverse complement.
CTCCGCCTCGTCGCGCACGCCGCCCAGCGAGATGCGGATGAATTTGCGGCCCAGCGCGCGGCCGATGGAGTGGCCGAGCGACGTCTTTCCCGTCCCCGGGGGGCCGGCCAGGCAGAGGATCGGCCCCTTCGAATCGGGCTTCAGCTTGCGGACGGCGAGGTATTCGATGATCCGCCTTTTCGCCTTTTCCAGGCCGTAGTGGTCCTCGTCCAGGACACGCCGCGCCTTTTTGATGTCGAGGTTGTCCTCGGTCTTCTCCTTCCAGGGCAGCGAGGTCATCCAATCGAGATAGGTCGCGGCGACCGTGTATTCCGCCGATGAGGGGTGCATTCGGGAGAGCCGGGAAAGCTCGCGTTCGGCCTCCTTCTTCGCCTCGTCCGGGAGATCCATCTTCTCGATTTTTTCGCGGTACTCCTCGATCTCGACCTTCTCGTCGTCCGTCTCGCCCAGCTCCTTGCGGATCACGCCGAGCTGCTGGCGGAGGTAATATTCCCGCTGGCTTTTGTCCATGTCGACCTTGACCTCGCTCTGGATCTTGCTGCCCAGTTCGAGGATTTCCACCTGGTGGTTGACCAGGCGCGTCACATGGCGGAGGCGCTCCTTGACGTCGAGCATCTCGATGACCTTTTGCTTCTCTTCGAGCGGGGCGTTGATCACGGAGGCGATGATGTCGGCCAGGACGCCCGGCTCGGTCACGGTCTTGGCCATCGCCCCGAACTCCTGGGGGAGGAACGGCGAAAGCTTCACGATCCGGTCGAAAAGACCGACAAGGTTCGCCATCAGCGCCTCGACTTCAAGGTCTCTGGTTTCCTTTTCCTCCAGATTCTCCACGCGGGCAACGAGATAGGGCTCTCCCTCCAGCAGTTCGAGGATGCGGAACCGACCGATCCCCTGAAGAAGGAGCTGGGTCTTGCTGTCGGCGGTCTTGGCCATCCGGAGGATGACGACGCTCGTGCCGACGCCATAGAAATCCTCGATTTTGTGCGGGTCTTCCGTCGGGTCTTCGGACGGTTTGAGCATGGCCAGTCCGATCAGGCGGTCTCCGGCCATCGCCTTGTCGATCAGGCTGATCGCCGAGTCCCCCGAGACCTCCAGCGGAAAGAGCATCTTCGGAAAAACAAAGGCGCCGGATATCGGCAACACCGGAAGGGTATCCGGAATGTTCGCAATCTTCAGTTCTTCAGACGGTTTTTGTGGCATGGAAACCTCCAATATATCGCAAGCAGAATCATCTGCCTTGAATGTGGATCTTGTACACTCGGTCCGGCGGTCGCTTGGCCAGACGGATCTCCAGGATGCCGTCCCGGTAGAGAGCCCTGGCCGATTCGATTTCGACCGCGACGGGAAGCGCGATGACCCGCTCGAATCGACCGCAGGGAATCTCGGCGAGACGGTAGCGGCCGTTTTCCCGCCGCGTTCCGCCCTCCCGGATGCCGGAAAGTTTGACCGTCCTGGGACCGATCTCCAGTTGAATCTCCCCCCGCGGGACGCCGGCGATGTCCGCCAGGAGGACGATCTCATCCCCGGTTTCATAGATGTCGATCTGCGGCCGCCACCGCTGCCGGGACAGGGTGAACCGGGGCTGCGCCGCGCGCACCATCTCCTCCACGCTCCGCCGGAATTCGGAATCGACGCCTTCCGGACTGTCCACGAATCTGATTTTGATGTAATCCATGTTCGACTCCTGTTCTACGGAATCACCGGGAAGAACGGCTATCGATTCGGATTGCCCGTTTGCACCCCGGTCGCAAACCTTCCTCAACAAGATATGCACCCGATCCCCAAGCGTCAAGGGAACGATGCCCGCCGGTTCGACGATCTCCGGATCCGATGGTCGAAAAACGGGGGGAGGCCTCCCGAACGGAAGCCGAAGCGTCAATAGGGCGCGACATTCACGATGGGACGATACAGAAAAAGATGGTTGCGGATAAAACTGACCCTCTGCTGGATATCGTCCAGCGAATTGCAGACATAGGTCGTCACCAGCTTTTCTTCCTTGGCAAACTGAATGTGTTCTTTTCCGGCGTAACAGAAATTGCCTTCATGATATTTGGGGGTTCCCGGGTTCACTTCCGGGATCGCCGTGATCAAAGCCTTCGGGTCGGACCAGGGACCTTCCGGTCTTTCCGCGGATCGATACAGCATCCGGTCCCCTCTGTTGTCCGTGGACAGGTAAACGGCGATCCAGCGTTTGCGCCGCTCATGGTATCGGACACTCAGCTCCGAAACGCCGGCATCCAATACGATTTTGGCCTTCGCCGGATCCAGCCCCTTTCGCCAGGTATCATCCTTGGCATAATACTCCATGGCCGTCTCCGGCTCGTGGAGCCGATCCGTCGGAATACGGACCAGGATGTTCCCCAGAACCTCCGGGGCCTCCTCCGAGGGCACGCAGAATGGATAGAAATAAACCATCTTGCCGTAGACGACGGATGTCGCGGCCAGCGCGGCGACACCGGGAGGAATGGCCGCCGACCAATCCAGATATTCCACGGACCAGTCACCCGGATCCCGGCCGTGATGATTCCGGATCAGCGCGATCCTGTGACCGGCGATTCTGAATTTGAACGGGCCCTCTATTTTCGGATCCGCTTCGATGACGACCAGCGGAACGTAGAGCCTGTCATCCACCGTGAACGGGTCCTGCGGCCACATCCACTCCGGATCGCCGAAAAAAGAGACAAATCGACCTTCTTTTTTTTTCAGGAAGTAGCGGATGTCGAATTCCCCCGTCGCGCCGCAGGTCGAGATCGCCAGGGTCGTCCCCAACACGAGATCCATATCCACCCTGTTTTGCCTGCCCTCTTCAGCGGAGACGAAGGTGTCCCCGAAGAGCCACAGCGTCCGTCCGTGATCCAGCAAAATGGAATAGGCGCCGTCGCCTCCGTACCAGCCGTCGCGGTCGGGAAAACCGGGGACACAGTCGGCTTTGCCGAACAGAGCCGGACGACACCCCCCGCCGAGCAGAAGGAACAGGAAAAGCAGCATCCCGAGTGCCGGCGGAATCCGAAGGCGCGACGATCTCTTTTCGGAGCGGTATGGCGCGACGGTCATTTTCGTCGGACGGGTTGCCATGAGGCCATCACGGGCGGGCGCCCGCCGCAAGCGGACGGAAGCCGGAAAAACGGTCTTCCGCATTCCGGCGGATGCTAAATTTCATCCCAAACCGAAATTTCTTCCGTGGGCATCGGGATGAACAAAACCGGTATTTTCGCCAGATCCATCACGGACCGCGATACGCTGCCCAGGAATGCCCTCTCCACGAAACCTTTCCCGTGTTTTCCCAGGACCATCAAATCGCAACCCTCCTGCCCCGCCGCCTTCAGGATCTCCTGGGCGGGATCGCCGGTCTCCACGAGAATT
>JAQTRB010000045.1 GCA_028712015.1 Syntrophales bacterium | reverse complement strand
TACGGAAAAGATCCCGGCGACGATGACTGCAATGAACTTTGCTTTCATATGTTCCTCCAATTAAATTTAACGGGTTAAATGTTAATTTTCAGAAACGGTACCCCCCTTTGTGTCACCCCCTTTCACATCCCTTTGACCCAAAGACCTCCTTCCTTGCACTGAACATGAAACCGGCCGATCACTAACAAAATCAAGATCGCCTGTCAAAGAAAAATAAGGATAAGATCCGGCCGGAGGTCACAATCCGCGGATTCCTGAGTAGCCAAGGCCATTCCAATACGATTGCATCTATTAGTCAAATTAATAATAATCATACAAAAGATAATCAGAGGTTATTGCCTCACCGGTTCGTAACGTCGATATGGATCAAGATCCCCCGCTTCTCCAGTTCCCGGAAGATCTCCTCCGGGTCAAAGGCAAATTCGGGCATGACGACGCCGGTGCGCTTCACCTTTCCCTTCGCAATCAGGACCGTTGCGATCCCCATCGGGATTCCCACGCACCGGGTGTATGCCCGGAGCCCTCCCCATCCCTCAACCGAACCGTCAGACGCCGGGTGCGTGTGCGTCAGAAGATACCGGAGCTTCTTTCCGTCTTTTGTCCCCGTAACATCGATGTGCAGCGCATATCCGTAGAGTTCGGTCTCCTGCCCCACCGGATACTGCATCAGGTAGGCCGACACCGCGTCCATGATCCCGATCTCCACGCCGGCGATCTTGATCTTGTCGTTGCGCAAAATACCCCAGTCGTACAGGGCCCGGACGAGCTGCATGTTCTGCGGCGGCCAGGTCCCGCGGACCTCGATCAGGCGGGCCTCTTTCCCCTGCTCCTCGAGATAGGCGGCCACGGTTTTCGTTTCCGAATGCGGAATGATGTATTCGGGATGCGTCCCGTATGGTCCTGGCAGCGCCACATCCAGCGGCCTCGCGAATGGCGGAACCTGGATGAACCGACCATTTTCATAAACGACGCGCCCGGGCAATTTCGGATCGTACTCGTAGCTGGTCGTTTCCGTGATCGAGGCCGAAAAGGCGATGGGCCGGAAGGCGCCGTGACTGATCCGGACCGTGTCGATCGTGTCGAGACGGTCGATCGCATACTTCGCCATCATGTCGGTGGTCCCCGGCGTCATCCCGAACCCGGGGACATGGGTCCTGCCGTGCGCCTTGAAGACCGGGTCCTGCGGATACTCTTCACCAAAGCCGTTCAGGTTGATCCCGTGACATCCCGCCTCCGCGATGCAGGCCGTGGAGAGACCGTTCAGCGTGATCGTCGTCCCGTCCATGACGATATCGTAGCCCTTCATGGTCGCAACCGCCGACGTCTTGTCCTTCACATTGACCTTCTTGAAATTGACGCGGGGATCGTTCAGCCACTTCACCGCCTCCCGGCCCGCCTTTTCGTCATAATCCCCGATCGCAATCTCGTCAAAATCGGAGAACCGCACCAGATCAAGCGCCGCTTCGCGGCAGATCTTCCCCGCACCGCCCAGGCACAATACCTTCATGACCCGTTTCCTTTCCCGTTAAAAGTTCAGTCCCCGCTCCACCTCGCCGATCGCCTCTTCGATCACGTCGAGAGCCCAGTCCATCTCCTCCCGCGTGATCACGAGGGCCGGCCGCAGCGTGATCATGTTGCCGTTGATCGTTTTAAAGGCAACCCCCTTTTCCATGCATTTGAACATGACCGCTTCCGCCTCGCGCTTCGCCTTCTCCTTGGTTTTCCGGTCCCGGACAAGATCGATCCCGATGTGGAGTCCGATTCCCATGACGCAACCGATCAACGGATGCCGTTCCGCCATCTCCCGCAGGCGTTCCAGCGCGTGGGCGCCCAGGCGCTCCGCGTGGACGCAGAGATTCTCCCTCTCGATCACTTCGATCGCGGCCAGACCGGCGGCGGCGGAAAGGGCGTTCTTCTCGTGCGTGTAGTGGCCGATGGAACGATCCCCGAAGGTGTTGAACTCCTCCCGGGTCACGATTCCCGCCAGCGGGACGATTCCGCCCCCCAGCGACTTGCCGAGGACCAGGATGTCCGGCGTCAGGTAATGTTCGCTCGCGAACATCTTCCCGGTCCGGCCGAACCCCTCGATAATCTCGTCGAAAATCAAAAGCGCGCCGTACCGGCGGCACAGATCCCGGACCCCCTCCCAGTAGCGCTTGCTGGGAATGACCGGATCGGCGGAGACCGGCTCGCCGATCAGGGCCGCCATCTCCGGTTCGCGTCGAAGGACCAATTCGATCTGCCGGAGGCATTCGGCATCGACGTCGTCCGTCCTCGAAAATCCCCAGGGATTCCGGTAATAATTGGGAAATTCCACATGAAAGGCGCCGGGAAGCAGCGGGCCGATGCCGCCGTGGAAGTGCTCCTCGCCCCCGACGGACGCCGCCCCGAAGCCGGCCCCGTGGAAGGAGTCCCAGAAGGAGATCGTCTTGAAACGGCCCGTTACCAGTTTCGCCAGTTTCAGGGCCATCTCGATCGCGTCCGTCCCGCCCGGGCAGAAGAGGACGCGGTTGAGATCCCCCGGGGCGATCTCCGCCAGCTTCCCCGCCAGACGGACCGCCGGGATGTTCGTGTAACGTCTGGGGCAGAACGTGAGGGATGCGTCCAACTGTTTTCGGACCGCATCGACCACCGCGGGGTGGTTAAAGCCGGTGTTGTGGACGCCGTTGCCGTGCATGTCCAGATAGCGCCGGCCGGCAAGATCCTCGATCCGGGCCCCTTCGGCCTTGGCGATGACGTTGAGAACGGGGGTGGAGAGGCTCTGGTGGAGAAAATGACGAGCGTCTTCCTCAAACCACCGTTTCGATTCGCCGGTCAGGTTCCGCTCCCAGTATCTTCGTCTGGCCGGCGTGAAGTTGACGTCCCCCTGTTCCGACTCCGGCCTTCCGACCGCTTCCCCGTTTTCCCCGGCCATTCGACTCCCTCCCGATTCTTTCCGACGCCCCATGGGGAGACGATTCCGTCTCCACCCGGCGATCCCTCCCGGATCGACCATTCGGCCCAGGTTTCCGGGCGGATTATCCCCGGCCAGCCCCTCCGGATCAAGGGAAAAAAAGTGATCCAATCCATAACAAAAGAGGATTTGACTTCACAGGGATGGGGATGTTACGGAAAACAGGTACAAATTCATTTCCGATGGAGGATCGACCCCATGGAAAAGCTGCACCGTTCGGAAGGGGATATCAACATTTCGCCGCGGCGGAAGAAATGGCAGCAGGATAATCTCGATCGGCAGACGCGCGAGCTGCTCGCGGAAGACGAGAAATATTTCCTCAAGCAGTCGCTCTCGACCCCCTGCCTGAACGCGATTCGTGCCTGCGACGGGATCTGGATCGAGGATCTCCAGGGACACCGTTACATGGATTTCCACGGAAACAACGTTCATCAGGTCGGCTTCGCCAATCCCGCCGTGATCGCCGCCGTCAAGGAACAGCTCGATCAGCTCCCCTTCTGCACCCGGCGCTACACCAACCGGATCGCCGTCGATCTGGCGAAGAAGCTCGCCGAAATCGCCCCCGGCGATCTCAACCGCGTCCTCTTCTGTCCCGGCGGCGCCGAGGCGATCGGCATGGCCCTGAAGCTCGCGCGCATCGCCACCGGTCGTCACAAGACGATCTCGATGTGGGATTCCTTCCACGGGGCGTCGCTGGACGCAATTTCCATCGGCGGGGAGGCGATCTTCCGCCAAGACATGGGGCCGCTCCTGCCCGGAACGGAACACGTCCCGCCGCCCGACGAATACCACTGCATCTATAATTGTCGCGGCCGCGGCGGCTGCGACATGATGTGCGCCCGTTACGTGGAGTACGTCCTGGAGAAGGAGGGGGATATTGCCGCGGTGATCGCCGAACCGATCCGGAGCACCCCCTACATCCCGAAGCCGGAATACTGGCGGATCATCCGCGAGGCCTGCGACCGGCACGGGACACTGCTGATCTTCGACGAAATCCCGCACGCCCTCGGCCGGACGGGCCGGATGTTCACCTGCGAAAATTTCTCCGTCGTCCCCGACATGCTGGTCATCGGCAAGGGACTGGGCGGGGGGATTTTCCCGCTGGCGGCGCTGATCGCCCGGGAGGGGCTCGACGTGGCCGGAAACCGCGCCCTGGGCCACTACACCCACGAGAAAAGCCCGGTGGCGTGCGCCGCGGCCCTGGCCACGATCCGCTACGTCGAAGAAAACCATCTGGCCGAACATGCCAACGAGCTGGGCCGGCACGCCCTCGAGCGGATGGCCGATATGATGGAACGGCATCCGCTGATCGGCGACATCCGGGGTTTGGGACTCTTCCTCGGCATCGAACTGGTGAAGGACCGCAAGACCGGCGAGCGGGCCACGGACGAAGCGGAGGCCGTCATGTACGCCGCCCTCAGCCGGGGACTGAGTTTCAAACTGACGATGGGGAACATCCTGACGCTGACGCCCGCGCTGACGATCACGCGGGAAGAGCTGGACCGGGCGCTGGACATCATTGATGCCTGCCTGGACGAGGCCGAAAAGGGTCTCAGGCGGTAAAGATCCAGGAGGCGACCTCCGCGTTGGTCCGCGGTTTGACCGCCAGCGGCCCCGCTCCCATAGCGTAGATGGGAATATCCCGTTCGTGAAGCGAGCCGTGGGAACGGACGCTGAGCTCCTCGCGCGGCCCCGACAAATCGCCGAAAACCGTTTCCCTGTCGGCCAGCAGAAAGAGATGGCCGATCCGTGCCGGATGCAGCCGGTAGAGACGCGAGGCGCTTTCCCGGGACAGGACGGCTTCAATCCCTTTCTCCTCCCTCAAAACCGCTGTGGCCTCCCGCTCCGTCGCGGGATCATCCAGGTAGACATAGGCGGCCCCCCCCAAGTTCCGGTGATGGACCACATGGCGGTCCTTGATGATCGGGATTGCCCGTGCCGCGATCCCCTCGGCGGCCAGGATAGCCTCCGGACTGAGCCCTCGCGATTTATCGTTCATTCCATGGTCGGCGGTGACCACCATTTCGAGATCCGGGACCGCATTGACGATGTCGCCGATCAGGCGGTCGACCTCCCGGATGTGGCGCCGTGCCTCCTCCGACCCCGGCGAAAAGGCGTGGTGCACGTAATCGGTGGTGGAAACGTACACGAAATCGGGACTTTCCTGCCGGAGAATGTCCAGCGCCGCCTTGAGAAGCCAGTGGTTCACCTCGATCGTGTAGATCCCCGGCGCGGCGCCGATCCTTCCGACAATCTGCGTCGACGGCCTCTCCGCCGACTCCGCAATGGTTGCGCCGTCCCGGATCAGACTCTTGAGCTTGTCCTTGGCCGTCAACAGGCAGCTCTTCATGCCCCGCCCGGCAAGATGGCGAAAGGAGGTCGACGCCAGAAGATACTCCGCCGATTCCATGTAACACTCTTGACCGCTCGCGGGATCGAGCAGGTAGTTGGTCGTAATCCCGTGGATCTCGGGGAAGCTCGCCGTGATGATGGAGGTGTTGTTGACATTGGTCACCGTGGGGACGACGGCTTCGCCGATTCCGTGGAACCCCTTCCGGGCGATCGCATCGAGGTTCGGCGTCTCGCCGTCCGCGAGGTAGTCCGGGGAACAGCCGTCAAGACAGATGATCACCCTGGTCGTCATTGATCCCTCCCGAAAACCAATCGTTCCACGTCGAGCAGACCCTCCAGGGAGTCGATCACCGGCGCCGCAGTCTGCACCTGCGGCCAGTTGCGTCGCAGGGTCCGGTGTTTGAGCCAGACGGGATGCATCCCCACGGCCTGCGAGCCGCAGACGTCGATCCGCCAGTCGTCCCCCACATAGACCGCATCGCCGGCTTCGATCCCCAACCGGGCAAGGCAGAGATGAAAAGGTATCGGATCGGGCTTCGCGGGCACGCCCCCTTCACCGGCAACGACGATCGCCTCAAAGAATCTCATCAGTCCCGGATAATTGCCAAGGCGGTGGTTCCCCTCGTCCGTCTGTCCCTGGGCATTGGTGATCAGCGCCAGACGATGCCGATCCTTCAGGGCCGTCAGCACCGTTTCCGACTCGGGGAAGATGCGGGTCATCGCCTTGATCCTGTCCCAATACTCGGTTTCCCAGCGTTCCAGCAGGGTAGAATCGGGCCGTCGGCCGTAATGGCGGAAGAGCTCCTCCAGAATTCTCTTCCGGGAAAAATCGGAACGGGCGTGGAAACGGGAGCGGATCTCCCGATACACCTCCAGAAACTTCTCTTCCCCGGTCAGTCCCAGGGCCTCGCCGGCCTTACGCTGCGCTTCCTTTTCCGCGGCACGGAAACCGTCCGCCGAATCCACCAGCGTCTGGCCGAAATCAAACACAATCGCCCGGATCATCCGTTCACACTCGCTTTCCGTTGATTCGTTCAATCTCTCCGGGGATCTCCCGGCAGGACGGCAAAACCCGCCAGGCCCCCGCAAACGCGCCGCCCCGCGTCAGGTCGTTTGGAACGACGATGCAGCGGATGCCGGCTGCGAAAGCCGCCCGCAAACCTCGTTCCGAATCCTCCACCACGAGGCATTCCTCCGGGCGGAAACCGCTCCGCGTCACGGCCAGACGGTAGGGCTCCGGATCGGGCTTGGAGAGGAGATAGTCCTCCCGGGTCAGGATGAAATCAAAATGGGAACGGAGCCCCGTTCCGGCGTGGATCGCATCGAAATGGGCGCGCCGGGAACTCGTAACGATCGCCTGGAGCACCCTTCCGCTGAGTTTCGCCAGCGTCTCCTCGACGCCGTCCAGAATACGGACGCCTTCCTCGACCAGTTCCGTGTAACGCCGGTTCCTTTCCTCGTGCAGACGGTCGATCTGCTTCTGTGAAACTCCTTTTTCCAGGGCCAGATCGAACGCGCTCCGCCCCTCCTGGAGAGAGATCCGCCGGAAGAGCGCTTCCGTGAGTTCAACACCGGCCTTTTGGAGAAGCTCCCGCGTTGCCTGAAAATAGAGTTTTTCCGTGTCCACGAGGACGCCGTCGTTGTCCCAGAATATTGCCCGGATCATTGGTCTCCCATTTCTGAAATAAAAGGACGGCCGCACATTGCCGGCGGCCGTCCCTCCCTACCCTATTTCCCGCTCATCCGCAACAGACGGATCAGTCTTTGCCGTATTTCTTGAAGTAGGTGCCGAAGAGTTCTTCGTCCGTGGGTTCGTAATCCGCAACGGGCACCGCCACGCGCGTGTACATGATGAACTGTTTCCAGTTGATGTTTTCACAACTGATGTTCCCGGCCCAGGTCCCGCAGCCCAGGGTATCCGTAAAGCCCAGGTGGCTCGTCCAGCCTCCGCTGTTGGCCGCCGTATGACCCATGTTGCAGACGACGCGGCCGACGTTCGCCCGCAGGCCGATCTTGTGCATCCGCTCGTCGAGGCGCGTCTGGATGTTGACCGAGTGGCCCTCGCCGGAGAACTTCAGGATCTTCGCCATCCGGTCCAGCATTTCGTCGAAATCGGTCCACTTCCAGACCGTCAGCACCGGAGAGAGCTTCTCGCCGGAGAAACGGTCCTCCTTGCCGATCTTCTCCCCCAGGACCATCAGCATCGTCGTGTTCTTGGGAACCTTCAGCCCGGCCAATTCGGCGATGAACGTCGCCGATTTCGCGACGATCTCCCGGTTCAGGGTATGGCCGTCCGGCCACATCGTCTTCCGGAGGATTTCGCGCTCTTCGGTGCTGCACAGGTAGCCCCCCTCGGCCTTGAGCGCCGCGATCATCTTGTCGAAGATCTTCTCCTCGATCGCCACGGCATTTTCGGAGGAACAGGAGGCCGCGTTGTTGGCCGTTTTGGATTTCCGCAGACGAAAGGCGACCCCGGGAAGATCGTCCTCGACCGTCGCGTCGACGATCGAGATCACGTTCCCGGCGCCCACGGTCTGGGCGGGAACCCCGGCGGCATAGACGACCTTCACCAGCGCCGCGCCGCCGGTCGCCACCGCGTAGTCACAGTTCGCCATGAGCTCCTGGGTCTTTTCGTTGCTCGTATGACGGATACACTGGACCAGATCCACCGGTGCGCCGACCTTGGCAAGCGCCTTGCGGATGTGCTCAACCGTTGCGTAGGTGGCCAGCTCCGTGCGGGGGTGAGGCGAACAGATGATCGCATTGCGCGTTTTCAGCGTGGACAGCGCAATGCAGCAAACCGTCGACTCCGGATTCGTGCAGGGAACCACATTGGCAATCACGCCGATCGGCTTTGCGTAGGTCCGGATCCCTTTCGCCTTGTCCTCACTGACCAGGCCGCAGGTCTTCACGCCGATCTGATCGTAGAGCGTTCCGCGAACCTTCGTGCCGATCTTGTGGACCTTGTCCTCGTAGACGCCCAGGCCCGACTTCTCCACGGCCAAGCGGGCCAACTCATCGGCCGTCTCCGCTTTCTGAAGCTCCCAGCCTACGGCCAGGACCATCTCGTCGACCTTTTCCTGCGGCCAGTCTTCCACAGTCTTGAACGCCGCCCGAGCCTTCTCGTACATTTCCCGAATATTGTCTTCCATGACGAACCCCCCTCACATTAATAAGAAAAAACTTCAGTCGCAATGATCTGATCTCTACCCTGCCCATGCCAAATGATCTGGATGGGCAGGGTATCCCGAAATCATCAGATCTTCCGTTTGGGATCGTCGATCTCTTCGACGATCGCCCATCCGGAACCCTTGATCTTCTGCCGCTCGAGGAAGATCTTCTTCCACTCCTCGGGCGTCTGCGCCTCCATCGCCTTGGCAACCTTCTTTCTCTCTTCCAGCGTCGGAACCTGCCGGTCCGCCGGTCCGTCGTACCACTCCTTCGGTGTCAGCGTCTGGCCGAGGCCAACGGGCGCCTCCCGTTCGATCTCCTCGCAGTAGTGGGCGCCCGTGGCGAAGGCTCGGGTCACCGCCAGAATCCCCCAGGCGGCCTCCGGGGTGAAGCCGAGGTCGAACATCACCGCCCCCGTGGCACCCAGAAGATCGATGTCCACCGGCTCCTTGCTCAGCTTCTGCGCCGCCTTCACGATCTCCTTGATCAGGGAAACATACTTGCCCGCCACCCCCAGCTTCTCGGCCCGGGCGATCATCCGCTTCGCCATCGGGTCCTTCAGCATCAGGCCGGAAACGCCCAACGCGGGGTCGTTCAGTTTCGTGCCGACAACCGCCTCGACCAGCTCTGCCAGCGGTTTCCCTTCCTTTGTCTGACGGGCCAAAATGCCGTCCATCATCTTCCCGATTTCCTGGTAAGCGCCGTAGGCATGGCCGAAGGCGAGGATGGACGAACCGGCGGCCTGGGTGAGAATGGTTTTGCCGCTCGCCACGATCCGGGCGATGTTCGCCGGGGAGGAAAGGCCGTCCTCCAATATGCAGACCATGACGTAGTTGAGCATCTTGTCTTCTTCGATAAGCGGGATCCGCGCCTGAAAGTCGACGAAAAGAACATCGGTCAGACCATACCCCTGCTCCACCAGCTCCGTGGTATCGTAG
>JAQTRB010000044.1 GCA_028712015.1 Syntrophales bacterium | reverse complement strand
TCGATGTCCTGGTATGCCGTCCATACCAAAAGCCGTCACGAAGATCGGGCCTGTCTCGGTCTTCTTCAGAAGTCCTTCGTCGCCTTCTTACCGAAGATCGAGGTCTGGAGCAAGCGGAAAGACCGGCGAAAGAAAATCATGATCCCCATGTTTCCGGGATACCTCTTCGTCGAACTTCCCGTCTTGACCAACGAGATCAAGGTGGATGTTCTCAAGACCTTCGGCGTCGTCCGCATCCTGGGGAAACCGACGGGTTCGCAACCCATTCCGGTCCCCGATGAAAAGATCGACGCGATCCGGCGCATCGTCGATTCGAAGGTGGAGGTGCAGCAGTTCCAGTATCCGAAGGTCGGAGAACCGGCCCGGATCATCGACGGCCCCTTCAAGGGAATCGAGGGTACGGTCCTGAAAACGGACTATGAACGGGAATTCTTCGTGGTCTCGATCGAGCTTCTCCAGCGTTCCGTCGCGATCAAGTTGGAAGGGTTCCAGATCTCGCGGCTCTAACCCTTAGACGGCAGCGCCATAATGGTTTTGAAGAAAACCGATGTTCTTCCGGGCGTTGTCATACTTCACCTTTCCATATCGGTAATAGTCGAAGTCGATGGCGGAGATGTTCAACTGAATCAGGCTCCAGAGAAACCAGCAGATGTCCGGGAAAGGTTTAAAGAAATCGGTCATATACCGATGATGGTCCGTATCCTTTCCCTCCCAGTAGAGGGAAAGGAGCCTCGTTTCCAGCGGTCTGGGGATCAGGATTTCCTGGAACATATCGGCCAGATCGTAATGAGCGGGCGCCATCCCTCCGTACTCCCAGTCAATCAGGCATATGGGTGCCCGGCATCCATCGCTTCCCTCGGTCAGAATAAAGTTGTCCGCAAGAAGGTCGTTGTGGCACGGCACGTATTTGGAATGGGGGACGGCGGCGATCTCATCGATCTTTTCCAGCGCGAGAATCGTTCCCGGAATCTCGAACTCCGGATAGCGGAGATTCATTCCCCTTAGGATTTCGTATAGACGCCTCACTTCGCTGAGGGGATCAAACAGCCGCGGAAGCCTGACCCCGCTTTTGTGAATCGTTCGAATGGGGGTGACGATTTTTTCCCAAAGGTCCTCTCTCAGGAAGTCATCATTTTTCAGCGCGGATCCCGGGATAAATGTAACCACCGTAACACACTGCTCCGGAAGATACCGGACCAATCGGGGTGTGATCCCCAAGTCACCCAGCCGCCGGAGGTTCTCCATCTCCGCGTCGCGGTCGATGAAAAGTTCCGTCTTTTGTCCGTAGAAACGAAACACATGGTCCCCGCCGTCGGAGGATTTGACCCGGTAAAGTCGGTTGGTGATGCCTCCCTTGAGATTACTGACATCCAGGGTCTGACCTTTCAGTTCGGGCATCAATCGGATGAAATCGTCATGGCTGCATTCCATGGGCAACACACCGCCTTTTGATTTTGACTCCCTCCTATCACGCTTCCGAAACAAGGGCAAATCGACAATGTCGACCCCGGGGGTCTCCCCCTATTTTTGATTTTCATCTTGACTTTCTTTCGGATATGCGTAAGAGGACTGCATTATTCCTGAATAGTCCGGAACGGGATCCCGCGGCCGGGGATAACGGAAAATCGCAGCGGGCGCGGAATGTTCCCGTCACGGGAAAATCCATTGCACAGGAGACAAATCATTTGAAGGGACATATCGTTATCGACAGCGAACTTTGCAAGGAATGCCATCTTTGCATTCACGCCTGTAAAAAGGGACTGATCGTTCCCTCCCACGAATACAATTCCCGGGGGTACCGTCCGGTCCGTTTCAAGGAGGGAGAGGAATGTACGGGGTGCGCCCTGTGCGCGACCACCTGTCCGGATATCGCCATCGAGGTTTACCGTGAATAAAGTACTGATGCAGGGCAACAAGATTATCGGGGAAGCCGCCGTCCGGGCGGGATGCCGTTTTTATGCCGGTTATCCGATCACCCCGCAGAACGAAATCCCGGAGTATATGTCGGAGCGTCTGCGACAGGTGGAAGGCGGGGTCTTCGTCCAGTCGGAAAGCGAGATCGCGGCCATTCACATGGTGGTCGGGGCCAGCGCCGCCGGCGCGCGATCCATGACCTCCTCTTCCAGTCCGGGAATCTCGCTCAAACAAGAGGGGATCTCCTCGCTGGCCGCCTGTGAACTTCCCGCCGTGATCGTCAACATGATGCGGGGCGGTCCGGGTCTGGGCAACATCTGCCCCTCCCAGGGGGACTACTTCCAGGCCACGCGCGGCGGCGGCCATGGGGACTATCGCGTCATCGTTCTCGGACCCGATTCGGCTCAGGAACTGGCCGATCTGACGATGGACGCATTCGACCTCGCCGACCGGTACCGAACGCCGGTCATGATCCTGGCCGACGGCATGATGGGGCAGATGATGGAGCCGGTGGTCTTCAAGGAACCCAAACCGCGGGATTATCCGGAAAACTTCGTCATGAAAGGCGCCGGCTCGGGAAAGAGCAAGATCATCCGGGGTCTCATCCTCGATCCGCTGGAGATGGAGGAGCACAACTGGACGCTGCAACGAAAATACCAGGTGATTGCCCAGCGGGAGACGCGTCACGAACTCTACAAGACCGATGACGCGGAGATGGTCATCGTCGCCTACGGAACGGCCGCCCGGATCGCCGAGGGCGCAATCAAGCGTCTGCGCGAGACCGGGCTGCGGGTCGGACTCTTCCGCCCCATCACGCTCTGGCCCTTCCCGACGAACGAGCTCCGGGACCTCGCGAAAAAGATCCAGGATTTTCTGGTGTTCGAGATGAGCGCCGGCCAGATGGTGGAGGATGTTCGTCTCGCCATCCAGGGAAAAGCCCGGATCGGCTTTCACGGTCGTCCCGGAGGCGTGGTTCCGACCCCCGTGGAACTGGCCAACGTCGTCATGCGTCACTACGACCCGAAGGAAGGGATCATCGACCCGCTGGCGTAGCCCGTGCGCCAGGACAAAACGATCTTGATGGACTGAAACAGCAAGGGATGGAATAATGAAAAAGGTTTTCGGCAGACCCAAAAGCATGAAGAGCAACATCTTTCACTACTGCGCGGGATGCGGCCATAGCCTCGCCCACCGGCTGATCGCCGAGGTGATCGACGAGCTGGATATCCGCGGCATCACGATCGGGGTGCCGCCGGCGGGCTGCGCCGTTCTCGCCTACAACTACTTTGACGTCGACATGATCGAAGCGCAGCACGGACGGGGACCGGCCACCGCGACCGGAATCAAGCGAGCCTTGCCGGACCGCGTCGTCTTTTCCTACCAGGGGGACGGCGACCTGGCCGCGATCGGCATCGCCGAGAGTTTTCATGCGGCGAACCGGGGGGAAAACATCACCGTCATTTTCATGAACAACGCCGTGTACGGAATGACCGGCGGCCAGATGGCCCCGACCTCCATGCTGGGGCAGAAGACGACAACCTCGCCGGCGGGAAGAAAAAACGTTCTGGACGGATATCCGATTCAAATTTCCGAGATCTTCGCGCAACTTCCCGGAACGTCCTACATCGAACGGTGCACGGTCAACTCCCCGGCCAGCATCCTCAAAGCGAAAAAGGCGATTCGCAAGGCCTTTCAGTATCAGATCGACGGCCTCGGTTTTTCCATGATCGAGATTCTCTCCCCCTGTCCGACAAACTGGAAGATGACGCCGATCGATTCCTGTCGCTGGATCGACGAGGTGATGACCAAGCAGTTCCCCCTGGGCGTCATCAAGGACATTCCGGCGGAGGCGGCAAAGGCACGGAAGGAGGGGGGGCAAAAACCATGATGGTTAAAACGATTTTTTCGGGTTTCGGCGGTCAGGGGGTGCTGATGATGGGCTACACCCTGGCCCACGGCGCGATGAGCGCCGGTTATCAAGTCACCTACCTCCCCGCCTATGGGGCGGAGGTCCGGGGCGGGACGGCCAACTGCACGGTCGCCGTGTCGGACGACGAGATCGCCTCTCCGATCGCCTCCAAGCCGGACAATATCGTCGTACTGAACACCCCTTCGCTCTACAGCTTCCAGAACCGCGTGGCCCCGGAAGGCGCGCTTTTCCTCAATTCCTCGATCGTCGCCGTCAAACCGTCGCGGCATGACGTGCGGATTTTCAAAATCCCCTCCTCGGAAATCGCCGAGCAGTTGGGAAATCCGCGAACGGCCAACACGGTGATGATGGGCGCTTTCCTGAAGGTGACCGGCCTGGTGCCGTCCGACATCTATCTGAGCAGCATGGAGACGGTCATGGGAAGCAAGAAGAAATCGGTCATCGAGATCAATCGCAAGGCCTTCGCGGCCGGGTACGAATTCCTGAAATAAACGGATCTTTCGCGGCAATGATCCGCGGGGAGGAGTCAAGCAATATGCCAGTCAAACAAATCTCCGTCCTGCTGGGCAACGTCCCGGGAACGCTTTCCCGGCTGACGAACATCCTCGACAAGGAGGACATCACGGCCAAGGCCCTGCTCGCCGCCAGCGCGGCGGAAAACAGCATGGTGCGGATGGTGGTCAACGATCCGGAGAGGGCGGCGGCCATTCTGGAGAGCTTCGGTTTTGATTACGAAATCACCCCGGTTCTCGCCGCCGAGGTTCCGCTTCATTCCGGTGGAATGAATGCAATCCTGAAACCGCTCACCAAGGCGGAGATCAATATCCTTTACCTCTACACGACGATCAACCGGATCGGCAAGGAGACGATCGTCATCCTCGGCACGGACAAACTCGACGAAGCGCGGGAGGTCCTGCGGCGGAACTGGATTCATCTGATCGAGGAGGAGATCTATTCCCTCTAACGGGTTCCTGAAGGATGGACTCCGGTGCCGCAAACCTCTTCCATGGCCCGAACAAGATGACCATTTCACAGGACAAGGAGAATGCGCTCCGGGAACGGATGGAGCATCTCGGCATCCGTCAGGAGGAGTTCCGCGAAACCTTCGTCCGCGCCTCCGGTCCCGGAGGCCAGAAGGTCAACAAGACCTCTTCCTGCGTCTTCCTTGTCCACCTGCCGACCGGTCTCTCCGTAAAATGCCAGCAGGAACGTTCCCAGACGCTGAACCGCTTTCTCGCCCGTCGCCTCCTCTTGGACCGGATCGAACGGCTCCGAACGGGACTCGTCAACGCCGAGAAGGCCAGGATCGAAAAGATCCGGAGGCAGAAAAGGCGGCGTTCCCGGCGGTCTCGGGAAAAGACGCTGGAAGCCAAGCATCTCCAGTCCGAAAAAAAATCCTTTCGAACCCGCGTCGTTCCGGAGGAATAATCCTTCTAAAACCGTCCGGAGACGCGGAGGCAGGATCGTTGTGGAGATCGCCAACGAAAAGTGGATCTCGTCCATCCATTCCCGCTTCTGATCCGCCGGATCACGCGGTATGCAGCGGGATCGACTTTCCCCGAAAGAGCGTTGAATGAAAAAAAACATGATCGAACTGCACGTTGCCGTGATCATCATGAGCGCGACGTCTCTCTTCGCGCAATTGATCCATCTGCCGCCGAAAGACATCATTGCGTTTCGTTGTCTGATCGCGGCGCTGGCCCTGTTCCTGTTCTGCCGCCTGACCCGAACGCGTCTGACGGTCGATCGCGGATCCGATTTGGGCTGGCTTCTGCTGCTCGGTCTTCTCATCGCCGTTCATTGGATCACCTTTTTTACCGCCATCCAGATGTCGGGCGTCGCGGTTGGCCTTACAGCCTTCTTCAGTTTCACGATCATGACCGTACTGATGGAACCCTTTTTCTTCCACGAACGGATGGACCGTCGCGATCTGGCGGTTGCACTGATCGTCATCGTCGGAATCTATCTGGCCGTGCCCGGGGGAATTTCAGGAGGACGGGTCGCCGTCGGGGCGGCCTTTGGAATCGGTTCCGCCTTCCTCTATGCGCTGCGGAACATCCTCTACCGGAAACATCTGAGCCGCTACCCGTCGGGTGCGATGATGTTCTATCAGGTCTCCATCGCGGGTTTCGCGCTGCTTCCGTTTCTGACACCAGGGATCGATTTGCTTTTAGAACACCGCTGGGTCTACCTGATCCTTCTGGGTGTGATCTTCACCGCCGCCGCCCACACCCTCTTCGTCGGCAGTCTCCGCACGATCAGCGCCTCCAAAGCCGGACTGATCACTTCCCTGGAGCCGGTTTACGGGATGATCTTTGCCGCGGCGATCCTCTCTGAAATTCCGGGCATCCGCACGGCAGCCGGGGCCATGATCGTCGTGGGAGCGGCTGTCTACACCTCCCTCCACGCCCACCGGACGGAGAAGCAGCCGGAACAGACGGGTTATGGAAAACCTCTCTGAATCGCTTCCGGTTGCCTCTCCCGCATTCTGCGGAAATCCGGACCTCGCGCCTTCACAAATCGCCGGCGGCGATCGGGAAGGGGTTGTCGTTCGAAACGTGTCATTCGAAATGTGGAATACGTTTGTCCTTTCTGGTAAGATCGAAATCATCCCCCTGGAGAGAGCATCATGCGGGGATGGAAGGAGGAATGGTGAATTCCGATCCAGCCCGTTCAAAAAGACATGTTTTTCAAATCGTGATGTTGACTTTCTTCCTCTCCTTCCCCCTTTGTTCCTGTTTTTTCCAGGGAAAAAATGTTGACCGATCCGATAGATTCATCCGGGAGCTGAATCACAGAGACCCGGTCGTCCGAAGGAATGCGGTCGATGCCCTCGGCCGGATCAAGGATGCCTCCGCCGTCGAGCGCTTGATCGTCGTCCTGAAGGATCAAGATCCGTCCGTCCGAAGCGGGGCCGCCGACGCCCTCGGAAAGATCCGGGACGCCCGCGCCGTCGAACCGTTGATCGCCGCCCTGAAGGATGAAAAATACGGCGTTCGAAACGGGGCCGCCGGCGCCCTCGGAATGATCGGGCCGCCCGCCGTCGAACGGTTGATCGCCGCGCTGAAGGTGAATGATCCGTCGGTTCGAGGCGGGGCCGCGAGCGCCCTGGGAATGATCAAGGAAGCTCGTGCCGTCGAACCGCTGGTGGCCGTCCTGAAGGACGAGAATCTATCCGTCCGGTCGGAGGCGTCAAGGGCCTTGGGCATGATCGGACCGCCCGCCGTCGAGCACTTGATTATCGCCCTGAAGGATCAAGATCCGTCCGTCCGAAGCGGGGCCGCGGGCGCCCTCGGAAAGATCCGGGATGCCCGCGCCGTCGAACCATTGATCGCCGCACTGAAGGAAGAGAACTACAATGCCCGCGGCGCCGTTTCCGATGCCCTTGCCGCGATTGGTCCCGCCGCCGTTGAACCCTTGCTGGCCGCCCTGCGGGACAAGAATCCTTTCGTTCGCAGCGGGGCTGCGGAAACTCTTGGAAAGATTGGCGATACCCGTTCTCTTGCACCGCTGCTGGCCGCGCTGCGGGACAAAAACCATGCCGTCCGGAGGAATGCCGCCGATGCGCTGGGAAAGATCAAGAAAGCCCCCCCTCCTGAACCGTTGGCGGCGGAGCCGAAGGACAAAGACCCGTCTCTGCGAAACGAGGCCGCGAAACCCTCCGCCGTCGAACCGCCGGCGGTCGACCTGAAGGACAAAGATCCGTCGGTCCGACGCGAGATCGCGGATCCCTCGACCATCGAAACATTGGTTGCCGCACTCAAGGATGATGACCCGTCGGTCCGGAGCGAAGTTGCGGATACGCTCGGAAAGACCAACGATGCCCGCGCTGTTGCACCCCTGGTGGGCGCGTTGAAGGATGAAAACTACAGCGTCCGCAGAAAGGCCGTGGATGCCCTCGGAGGCATGGGCTCCGTTGCCATTGAGCCCCTGACGGCCGTCTTGAAGGATCAGGGCTCCTCCGCGAGAAGCGAGGCCGTGGATGCGCTCAGAAAGATCGCCGCGCCGTTGATCGCTGTTCTGAAGGACAAGGATGCGGCTTTACGCAACGTGGCGGCGGACGCCCTCGTCGTCATCGGCGCCCCGGCCGTCGAGCCGTTGATTTCGGCGCTGAAGGGCAAAGATGCATCCCTGCAACAGGGGGCGGCGGGCATCCTGGGAATGATCGGAAGCCCTGCCGTGGAGCCGCTGGTCGCCGCGCTGAAGGATCAAGACGCAGCCGTCCGAAACGCGGCGGCGGATGCCCTCGGAATGATCAGGGATCCCGTGGCCGTTGAAGCCTTGCTTGCGGCGCTCAGGGATACAGACGCAGCCGCGCGAAAGGGGGCGGCCGGCGTCCTCGGAACGATCAGAAATCCCCGTGCCGTCGAACCGCTGGTGGAAGCGCTGAAGGATCGGGACATCTCCGTACGGACGGAAGCGGCAGCCTCCCTCGTCGGCATCGGCGCCCCTTCGGTAGAACCGTTGAGCGCCGCACTGAAGGATCAAGACACGGCCGTACGAATCGGGGCTGCGGATGCCCTTGGAAAAATCCGGGATCCCCGCGCCGTCGAGCCGTTGATTGCTGCGCTGAAGGACTCAAACTACGATGCCCGAAGGACGGCGGCGGAAGCCCTCGGAAGGATCGGCGCCCCGGCCGTCGCCCCCCTGATCGTCGCGCTGAAGGATCAAGATTCCTCCACAAAAATCGAGGCGGCTCGGGCCCTCGGAATGACCGCGAATCCCGCTGCCGATGAAATCTTGCTTGCGGCGCTGAAAGAGGAAAGGCTGGAGATCATCGCCGGCGCTTACGCCTTTTTCATTCAAAAAGGCATTCCCGGCTCGGAGGGGCTGTTGATCCAGGCGTTGAATCAGTACGGCGCCCGCATTCTTTGGATGGCGCAAGATTTCCTGAATTGCGGTCATAAACCGCTGGTCGATGCCGTAATCCAATGGGCCAACCGACACGGTTATCGAATCGATCCATCACCGGGCCACAGCAGCCCCGAATGGGAAAACCATAAAAAAAGGGAGTGAAAGTCGTGGTAGCGCTTCCCCTCCCTTTTTTCTATAAAAACGGGCTTGCTACGAAAGACCGACCACCTTGAGCAGCGGATTGGCATACAGCACGACCAGGGCAATGACCAGGGCATAGATCGCCAGGGATTCGATCATCGCGAGTCCGACCATCATGGTGATCAGGATCTTGCCATGCGCTTCCGGATTTCGGCCGACGGCATTCGTCGCGCCGCTCAACCCGTTTCCCATGCCGATGCCGGTACCGATGGTGCCGAGGGCCATCGCCCCCCCCGCGGCAAGCAGGCTGCAGGCAATCACAATGGCCTTCGTATAGTCGACGGAGGACCCGGGCGCCGCCGCTTCGGCGGCCATCGCCAGCGATGCCGAAAACAGAACCGAACCGATGACCAGAACAACTTCAACAACGGTCTTTCTCATCATTTTCCCTCCTTGCCTTTTTGGATCAACCTCTGGATAAACTCGGATCTTCACCTCCCCTCTTCACGATTTTACGCCGCCGTTCCGAAAAGGTTCCCGGTTCGCCCTTTCCGAACAACCATCAAACGAGAATTAGCTTATTCTTTCATGGTCTTTCTGTATCGGCAAGGCGGATGCTTGTCAAGAAATATTTGGTGCGGCCCGAAAGGTTTGTGGTATAGAACGCGCAGAGGAACATCAAAGGAGATCAGGCGCCGATGCCGCAGCA
>JAQTRB010000043.1 GCA_028712015.1 Syntrophales bacterium | reverse complement strand
CGGTGAATTCGGCTCCGTTCTGCTCAGAGGCCAGCGGGTGATTCCCCGCCGTCTGCTTGATGCGGGATTTCAATTCAAGTATCCGAATATGGAAGATGCATTGAAGACTATAATTTTGTCTTTATAAATAATCACTTGCCCCCGAAGACCGATTCGTTTTCTATCATCTGGTCTGATCTGGCGACCGTTCATACGGTCAGTATGCGCCGCGGTTCGTCGACAAACAGAAGGTAACCTTCCACCGGGCGATTGCCGTAGAGCCCCTGCAGGATGGTCCGATAGCGGAGCATCTGCGATCGGTACTTGTCGGCCAGATGCCCGACGCGCCCCGTCTTGAAGTCGATGAGGGTAATGCGGTCGGGGGCAATGATGAGCCGATCGACGATGCCGAACGACCTGGTGTCCGAGAGGTGCTGTTCGGTTCGTACGATCCCGGGCCTGAAGATGATCTCGCGCACCTTCTCATCCCTTAGAAATCGCTTGACGGCGTCCGATTCCTCTTGACCGAGGTTGCCGGAAACCATCGCATCGCACCGACCTGTCAGCCGGGCCAACGTTCCGTGAATACGCAGGCCGCGATCGATTCCCGCCTCGATATCCGTGGAGAGCAGCGTCGGGTCCATCTCGTCACCGTCCGCCCGGTCCATCAGTCGCTCGCCGAAGCAGGGTGCTTTTTCCAGCACCTCGTAATCGGGAGGCCGCGGTGTCCCGGGCCCGTAGTCGCACCGCCAACCGGAGGCTGTGGGCTCGGCGTCCTCAATTTTTTCTTTGGCGGCACGATGCATCCGTTCGCCGAATCCTTTGAGATGGCCTTCCTTGTCGGCCCGCAGAAGGATCGTCAGGCTTTTCACCGCGCGGGTCGCGGCGACATAGAGAAGATTGGTCGTCTGCTCTGTTCTCTTTTCCCGCTCGTTTTTCACATCGTTCGCGATCTCCTCCGCCCCGGCGATCGGACCGGTGGCGAGGAACTCGACCTCGCTTCTGTTTAAAGTCAGAGGACAGCCGTCGTCGGGATGCTTGCCCTCGGGCGTCCGGTCGGGACTCTCTTTCCAGAAGAGGAGGACATGCGGAAATTGCAGCCCCTTCGCGCTGTGGATCGTGGCAATTTTGACCCTTTCGGCGTGTTCGCCCTCGGGGACGGTGATCAGTCGCGACATCCTCAGCAGATAGCCGAGGAAATCGGATACCTCGGCCGAATCGGCGTCGTCGCGGGCTTCCGGACGGTCAAAATATCGTTCCCCCTCATCCCACAGCGTTTCGATGAGGATGCGTGGAAAGTAAGGCAGGAGGTCGCGCAACACGGAGGCGAGTGCCGCAAAACGGCGCGGCCGCGGCATCGCGTCGACGGCGCCGGCAAGTCCGGCGATGGCGTTTGCCAGCCCCTCTTTACAGCCGAGTCTGGAGAAGGCGCCGGGGATGAAGCGGCCGTCATGCTCGCTGAAAACGGCAACGAGCGAAAGAAAGAGGGCCGTTCCTTCAGGGATGGAGAGCAGCTCTCGCCCACGTATCCCCGAGGTGGAGATTCCGTGCGCAACAAGCTCCTTCGCGATTCTGTCCACCTGCGCATTGGTGCGGCACAGGACCGCGATGTTCCCCCAGGCACAGCCGTATTTTGCCTTCTTCTTCTCGATTTCTTCGACGAGCCGCTCATAAGCCGGACCGTCGCCGGCCGCCCCGCAAGGAACCGGAATGGTCTCAACCTCAGACGGACCGCTGTAGGGTTCCTTCCGTTTGTCGGGCGGGGGCGGGGCCTGGTTATGGGCCCGTGCCTGTTCGGGAAACAGCTCTCCGACCAGATGGTTGAAGAATCCGATGAGAAGCGGTGTAGAGCGGAAGTTGTAGGGCAGTGTTTCCGTCGCAATCTGCCCGCTTTCGATCAAGGGATGGACGCATTCCTTGAGATCCTCGGGCGCTGCGCCCCGCCATTGGTAGATCGATTGCTTCCAGTCGCCGACGAGAAAGAGCGAACGCTCCCCCTGGGCATCCTCTCCCACGCCGCTCAAGATTTCGTCGATCAGAGGCTGGATCAGATCGTATTGTATCTTCGAAGTGTCCTGAAACTCATCCAGGAGCAGATGCGTTGTCTTGTGGAAACCGAGTTCATACAGACGCGCCATGTAGAATGGCCGGTCTGCGCTGTCCGGTCCGTCGAGGTCGATCAGCGCCTTGGGGATGTCCGCGAAATCCAGGCGCCCGAGATTCTTCTTCTCCTCTTCGATCAGGCAGGTCCTCAAGGCGCTGAAGCGCTTGAGCACCGCGCTGCGCAGCCGCTTGGTGTTGATGAGGTGTTCGGCAACGAGCCGGCGCATTTCGGGATACAGTTCCCGCAGTTCGGCAAAGGCCGGCGTCCGGCGTTCGGCGGCGGCCACCTTGACCTCCGTCAGATCCGCTTTTCGGAAGAGCGCCCGCGTGAGATCGACGTCGGAGAGCGGTTCGAGAAGGGGATTGACGACCTGGGATCGCAAAGCCCCCCTGGTTTCCTCCTCGACGGCCCGCACACGTTTCTGAAGTTTCTCATACCGGTCGACGAGGCGCGTCTGCCTTTGCATCAGGTCATCGAGCAGGGCGTCGGGACATTCCCAGGTCGCCAATGATTCTTGGCTCTCATCGAGCTCGTCCAGCAGTTTCTCGGGCGGCAGGCGCAGGATGCGAGCGGCGATCAGGATATTTTGGGTGTCGGCGACCACTTGCGGATGCTGGAAAAAACGTCCGTCGACGGTTTTGACGATGAGCTCTTTTTCATGATCGTCGGCCACCTGAGGCTCATAGGATTCGGTGGACAGGAACTGATGAAACAGAGAGTCGATGGTCGAATAATGGACCTTTGCGGCCTGCATGATGAGCCGCAGTTTCAACGCCGCGCTCATTTTTTCTTTGTCGATCCTGGCGAGGATTCGTTCTTCCATTTCCGCGGCCGCGGCGCGGGTGAAGGTGGCGGCGATTACGAACGACTTGTCGTTTTCAATGTGGCGACGCACCTCTTCGGTGAGCCGGTAGGTTTTCCCGGAACCGGCCGAAGCGGTGACGAACAGGCTTTTCACCATGATCGTCCTCCCGCCCGATACAGATCGGGTTTGAGGCAGAGCGCCTTGTGCGGGCAGTAATTGCAGCTTTCGGAACGATAGTTGGGCGCAAATTGTTCCATTCTCAACATATCGTCCAGCCGCTTTGCGAGCAGCTCCATGGTCGCCTCCGCGTCCGCCAGCTCCTTCTCTGGAAGCCGTCCTTCATAGTCGCCGCGCGTTCTGGGCCTGAGGAAGAGATAGGACGCGTCAAGCTTGTCCGCGGCCGCCGTTTTGGTGCGCACCGCCAGGTAGGCGTAGATGAGGAGCTGAAACCTCTCGTCGAACGCATTCGTTTTCTCCATCTGGTCGGCCAACCGCCCCGCGCCTTCCCGCTTTTCCTTGTATTTCAGGTCGACAATGAGCGTTTTCCCGTCGCAATGCTGTAAGCGGTCAATGCGCCCCTTGAGGCGGTATCGGCCTTCGCCGAAGGTATGCTGCAATTCGAGTTCCGTATCCGTAATCTCGTCCGAGAAAAGGATCGGATGGCCCGAGTCCCGTTCCCAGTCGGCGATGTCGGCAAGGTAGCTTTGCACGATCGCCCTGCGGATGTCGCGATCCGGAAGCTTCTCCCGTATTTCCTCGTCGTTCGCCCACATCGCCTCGAATGCCTCGCGCCACCGGTCGATGACCGGGCGCCGGTTTTTCAGTTCGGCAAACAGCCGGTGGACAAAATTTCCGATGAGGAGGTTGGCGCGTTCCTCTTCTTCAAAGCATGGGGGCGGTTTTATCTTTTGGACATATTCCAGGACAAAGCGATAGGGGCAGGTGAAGAAGATCCCCAGTGAACTGAAAGACCAGATATGCTTCGCGAGCCGTTCCCGCTGTTCATCCGTGTTTTCGATAAAGGGGCTTTCCCGGGTTGGTTCATATTTCTCCGGTTCAATCCGTCTTTTCACCGGCTTGCCGCCGAACTCGGTAGCCAGAAAGGCGAAGTGAGGCGACGGAGCCTCGCCGTTTGCCTTGTCATACAGAGCGGCTATGCGGGTCTCGCGGCCGAAGGACAGAAACTGCCGCAGCGCAAGATCGTCGGCCTCGAATTGGGCGCGATGAATGCGCGGCAGGTGAAGCAGGTTCAAATAGGGTCCGCTGAAGGGTTTTCGCGGAAAGATGCCGCTGTTCATCGGCAGGATGACGGCGCGGCGGTAGCGGATGCCGGTCGCGTCGCCCATGCCCACGATCTGGATCGGGGCGCTGCGCCTGCCGTGCAAACGGAGTTTCTTTGTCGCGATGAGATAGTCGGCCATTGAAGACCAATCGGCGCCCATCAACGGACGGAACCGTTCCAGTTCGTCACAAAAGCTGATCGCCGCCTCGAACGCGGAGCGGTCGGCCTCGTCAAGGGCAGTCCACCGGTTGGCGAGTTCCCCGGCCAGCTCCCGCCGAACGGCCTCCAGCCGCTTGCCGTTGCGGATCGCATTGCGCAGGCGGTGCGCCGCCGCGAAATGAGTGAAAGGGAGCCACGGCGAAAAGTTGACCTCTTTGCCCAACGAACGGAAGAGGAGTTCCCATAGATAGAACGAACGTCTCTCGTCCAGAGGGACCACGAACATCTGTTCCGAGTCATCCCGCGACTGCCGCAAAAAATCGTGAATCTCATGGGCAAGGAACGCCGGCAGCGCGGACCGTTCCGAAAGCTCGGAAAAGTCGATGCCCGCGACCGAATCCCGGCGCTCGACAATGCCCATGCGGCGGACGAGCGACAGGGCCGTCTCGTAATCGGGAGGTTCCTTCGGCATGCAAGAGCCAAAACAAGGCGCGTCGATGAAGCGCCGATCACGCGGGATTCGATTAAAAAAACGCTCGTTCACCGGCGTCATCAGGGGCAGACCGAAGAAAAACTCGCCATCCCGGGGCGTAAGATCGGCAAATCTCTCCGCCTCGAACGGCGGATAGAACATCCCTCCATCGGCAAGGTGTGTACGGAATGCCTCCCTCGTCTCAAAGAACCGGTCTATCCGATCGAGCTGTTCCTGCCCGATTCGCTCCAGGGTTTGCAACTCCTGCTTCTTGTTGACCGAGAACTCGGCGATTGTGGTCAGGAACGAGAGCAGCCGCTGGCTGTCTGCGGGAGCCTGGGAGGGCCCCTCTTCCCGGCATCGCAGCGCGTGGAATCGGAGCAGGGCTTCATCCTCCGGTACGGGCATGAGGCCGGAATCCTCGGCGACGCGGTTCGTCCGATAGTCCTCGAAAGACAGGATGCCCGGGAGGAGACCGCCGATCCGGGTATGGACAAGGTGGTGCAGGAAGTCGCGGCCGCGGCCCGTCATCGATACGACCGTGAATCCGCTCATGTCGGGATAGTGGGCGCGGAGCCGCTCGATCAGGCCATCCGCGGCAGAACAGATGTTCGCTGATAGAGGGTCAGGATCGCCGATCCGCCTGGTCATGCCTCAACCTTTTCCTTGAACTCTTCCTGGTATTTTACATACCCGATGAACACACCAAAGGAATTTGGCTGTTCGCGATTATAGACTCCTTCGATGAAGAAGGGAAGCCGGTTTTGACATCTTCGGCGATTTTGATTCGTTTTTCCCACGACGTGTGTGGGAATGCAATATCGTAACGGCATAGGCGTATCGCATAAAAATATTCAGGGAAACTGCTGAGGTAAAGACCAAGACCTGTCATATCCAGGCTGCTTCAGGCACTTTTCCGGGTGCGAACGGGAACGGCGTCTTCTCGGGTGTTTGACTTTTGGGCAGGAATGATTACCTTGTGTATGGTGGAAAAAATAAAATACAAGAAAGAGGTATTGCGATGAAGAGTCTGTTGCTCATCGTTGGGGTAGTGGTCGTCTGGTTTTTGCTTCAGACGGTGATTTTGCCGAGGTTTGGGGTGTCGACTTGAATGGTTCAGGCCCGCCAGGCGGCGGGTGAGAAGAACAAAGCGACCGGGGATAAGCCGTCCGCACCGGAGCTGAAATAAGCTCTTTTGATGCCTGGTCAATCAAGACTTTGTAACATCGCATCATTCGCCAGGAATATATTGGTGGTTTCGGTCTCATCGTCAAAGATCAGAACCGCCCCTCCGGTTGCAAGAATGGACTTAACGCATCTGTACTTCGCTTCCGCGGAAACCTCAATTTCACCATAATCAGTCCCTTCTCTGGAAATAAATTCCTGAATCACGCCCTGCAGGGCTTCAGGGCTGAGTTTATCGATAGGAATTCTATGGACGGTCATTTTTTACTGCTCGTCTCATTTCGGCGTGGCAAAGTATTCTTTTTTACCATCAGGCCAATGGCTACGTCATTGCCGTCCCGCCATACACGCCCCGTTTCACCTTCCGGATCCTTCCTGCTTTGGCGGTGCGATTCACGATGCTCCAGATCTGAAGATCCGACAATCCGGTCTTCTTCTTCAACTCCGACGTCGATATTCCCTCTGCGCTTGTCTGGATGAGCCCTACGACTTTATCGATATTGGTCACCCTCTTTGCACGGGGAGCTTTTTTCGCTGCTTTTCTCCGGGAACCGGCTTTGAGCGTTTTTACCTTCTTCCCGGTCTTCTTTGCCGCCGCTTTTTTTTCGGCAGATCCGGAAACCATTCCCTGAAGTTTATTGAAATAGGCCTTGACAAACGATTCCGATCCCTCGACTTCGATCTCCTTCGTGACCGGGTTGAACCTGATGCGGGTATTTTCTTTCATGGAATTTCCCTCCTATATTCGTGTGAATCATTTTCAGTTGAAGAACGGTGCGGCCCGCTCCCCTTCGCCATCACCCATCACCATGGCCTGATAATAATACGCCAATTGGATCAATACAACAAAAGATTCCGGGTCATTTTTTGCCGCTTCGTATTGCTCCCGTAACATCGTATCGTGATATTCCTTGCAGAAGCCTTCCGGCCTTTCCCGGTAAGCCTTTGCGCCCGGCTCGGTTTTCCGGCATCAACTCCATCCATCTCTTTTTTGAAAGCATCGAACGGCGATGTGGCGGTCTCTCAGCGAGTCAGGAGCATCCATGATCATTCATCCGCGACAGGCAACATAACCATTTTGGGTTGCGTGGCCCGCTCCAGAAGCTCCCCGACGAGCACTGCCGTGTCGCCGACAATTCTCACGCACTCCAGAACGGTTTCGCCCTTGTAAAAACATCTGACCTGTTCTCGATCTTTCCAGTTTACCCGTGCGATCTCCCCGCAGAGGATACTCCCGTGATTCTTGACTATTTCCTTCTGAAATCGCTCCAGAATTTCATGGGCATAGGACCACATCTTCGGGTCCTCTTTCTCATCCTCCGATGCCCGGCTGAACCTTAGCCCCAGAACGGCCAGTGCTCCGACAATGGCGCCGCAGACCTCTCCGTTCCCTCCCAATCCCCCGCCGAAGGCCCCCATGGCTTTTATGACTTCACCATCATTCATGCCCAGCTTCTCCTGCCCGACCGAAAGAACGGCTTGACTGCAATGGAATCGCTTCACCATCATCAATTGGACCGCCTTGTCCCTCATCTCTTCCTTGGTCATTCTCCGCACCCGACTGATCATTCGCAATGATTGGCTCCGGCATGTCCATGTCAACCGCCGGACAGGGGCTCGATTCCCCGCCGAAAAGGTTTGCATTCGCCACCGTATAGTTTTACATTACCATAAAATAAATCAAATGTGAATATATCTAACGATTTACAGGAATTCTGTTTCTATGCCTTCCGACAACCTCACCGACCTTCGCGGCCAAATCGAACGAATCACTTACATCAATGAAGAGAACAGCTACACCGTTGCCAAGGTGAAAGTGTACGGCCGTAAGGATCTGGTGACGGTCATCGGCAACATCGTCAATCCCACACCCGGGGAAATCATCTCCATGAAAGGGGAATGGGGCAATCATCCCAAATACGGCGAGCAGTTCAATGTTGTCTTTTGTCAGAGCACCACTCCGGCCACGGTTTACGGGATCGAAAAATACCTGGGATCGGGCCTGGTTAAAGGCATCGGCCCGGTCATGGCCAAGCGCATTGTAAAGAAGTTCAAGGAAGAAACCTTGAACATCATTGAAAATGATATTCAACGACTTGCCGATATCGAAGGTATCGGCAGGAAACGGATCGGCATGATCAAAAAAGCATGGGACGAACAGAGAGAAATCCGATCCATCATGATTTTCCTGCAATCACACGGCGTCAGCTCCGGCTATTCCGCCAAGATCTACAAGCAGTACGGCAATGAATCCATTCAAATCGTCAAGGAGAATCCTTACCGTCTGGCGACCGATGTCTTCGGTATCGGTTTCGTCACCGCCGATAAGATTGCCCAAAATATCGGGTTTGCCAGGGACTCGGAACTCCGGGCGGAGGCGGGCATCCTGCATGTCCTCCATGAAATGACCGATGAAGGCCATGTCTATTACCCCTATGAGTCCCTGATCGAGAAATGCAAGGAGATCCTCGATATCGACCGGGAGATTATCGTCAAGGCGATTGGGACCATTGCCGGGGATCAGAGAATCGTCATTGAGGATCTCAACCACGATATTGAGGCTTTCAGGGAGAACCACAAAGCGGTTTATCTGGCCGCATATCATGTCGCGGAAACCAGCCTCTCCGCCCGCCTGAAAACGCTCCTTCATGCCCCGCAAGCCATCAGGAAGATCGACTCGGGAAAGGCCGTTCAATGGGTGCAGGAAAAGCTCGTCATTGTACTGGCCGAAAAGCAGGTCGAGGCCGTGAAATGCGTTTCCGACAACAAGATCGTGGTCATCACGGGCGGTCCCGGCACCGGAAAGACAACGATCATCAATGCGATCATCCGGATATTTTCCATCATCAAGGCCAGAATCATGCTGGCCGCCCCCACGGGCCGGGCCGCCAAGAGAATGACGGAAGCGACCGGTCATGAGGCAAAGACCATCCATCGCCTGCTTGAATACAGCATGAAGAAGGGGGGATTTCAGAAGAACGGGGATTCGCCATTGGACTGCGACCTTCTGATCATCGATGAAACCTCCATGATCGACACCCTGCTGATACACCATCTCCTGAAGGCCATTCCGTTCCATGCAACCTTTGTCCTGGTGGGCGACGTCAACCAATTGCCGTCCGTGGGGGCGGGTAACGTCCTGAAGGACATCATCGAATCGAAGGCGGTCCCGGTTGTCGAACTGAACGAGATTTTCCGGCAGGCCAGGGAAAGCTCCATCATCGTCAACGCCCACCTGATCAATGAAGGCAAGATGCCGAACTTAAAGAGTTCTCAGGATAAGCTTGATGATTTTTATTTCATCGAGCAGGAAGATCCTCAAAAAGTCATGGAACTGATCATCCATCTTGTCAAGGAGAGGATTCCCAAGCGGTTTGGATTTAACGCAATTGACGACGTCCAGGTGCTCACCCCCATGCATCGGGGCATCATCGGGGCGTCCAATCTGAATATCGAACTTCAAAACGCGCTGAATCCGGGCGATGAAGGCGTCCGTCGCTTCGGCAGGCTCTACAAGGTCAATGACAAGGTCATGCAGATCGCAAACAATTACGACAGGGAAGTATACAACGGGGATATCGGCAGGATCATCTCCATCGATGAGGAAGCGCAAGAGGTAACGGTATCCATGGACGATCGGGAGATCGCTTACGATTATTCAGAGCTGGACGAGTTGGTCCATGCC
>JAQTRB010000350.1 GCA_028712015.1 Syntrophales bacterium | reverse complement strand
AGGTGTCGGGATAGGGCTCGTTCCGCAACGTGAAGTGCCACCATTCCCGGTCGTAGTTTTTGAAACCGTGTTTATCCATCAGCGTCTTGAGCAGGAGCCGGTTGATCCGCTGCTGCACACCGATGGTACCGTTTCCGGGATGCGAAAGCTCGTGAAAGCAATCGAACCCCGTTCCCATATCGACGCCGACATCCCTGAACCGCTCCGCGGCCGGGAGAAAGCAGGCCCGGAGCGGCTGTGCCGGGCCGTAGGACTCCTCCGCCGGCGCGGGAAAGGGAACGATGGTCAGGTCCACCGTGCTTCCCCGCGAGTGGCCCGATTTTTCAGCGATGTACTCGTCGCGAAAGAGATTGCGTTTGTCGAGCGTGGGATAGAATTCCTCCTTGGTTTTCGTATCCCCGATATCCTTGGCCCACCGCACGAAATGATCCACCGCCCGCTGGGGACGATAACAGTCGTAGATCTTCAGCGAGAGTGAAAATTCCTGCAATTCCGCCTGGACCTTCGCCAGCGCTTCGGCGGCGGGCGCGGTGACGATGCATTTGGGGGCCTGGTATCCGTCCACCCGGGTTCCCAGAAAATTGTGATCCCCGTGGTAGCGGATGTCCAAAACCGCCGAGGGGACCGCCTGCCTCAGTTCCACAAAATTTTCCGGCATGACGTCTTCCGTCCGTCCGGGATCAACGCACAACAGAATCGATGCTGCCGCCAGGATGAGGATTCCGATCCCTCCGAATCTTGTCTTCATGAAACCCCCTCGGCGTTCTTTTTCGCAGAGCGCCCTTTCACCCGCCGGATCGTCCATAAAAAATGGTTGCCCCCCAGCATATACGGAAGCAACCATTTTATGAACCCGTCATTCGTGAAATATCTATTTTTTCTTCGGTGCTTCCTTCTTGGCCTCTTTCGGTTCGGCCTTCTTGGCATCCTTGACCTCGGCCGTGACCGCCTTCATCGTGTATTCGATGGTCACCTTGGACCCCACCTTCAAATCGCCGGTCACCTTGGTGGCGGCATCACGGGCGATTTCCCATCGGTCTTTGCCCTTCTGCACGGCGATCACATCCGCCGTGACCTCCAGGACCGGCCCGGTCACCTGATACGTTTTGGGTCCCGCCGCGAAAGCCACCGCGGCAACAAAGAAAACAACGCATGTTAAAATCAAAACTTTCTTCATAAAATCCCTCCTTGTTTGATGGGAACGGTTCGAATACGGCCATGAAACCGATGATATCCGGGCATCAACGCCCGGTCGGTCAACCGATCCATGGCCCATGGTTATGCCGCGGACGAAGTTTATCAAAGCCCGATAGGCTTGTCAAAGGCAATTCCGGCAGGCAGCGGATTACTCCCGGTCCCATTTTCCTTCGGCACGAAGTTCCCGGACGATGGCCGTCGCCCTTTCCCGCAGGTTGAGGTAATCGGTCTTCGCGACGCGGTTCAGCGGGATCTCGCCCGGTTTGAGGATCACGACATGGGAGGGCCGCGAGTATGCGGAGATGTCGGCGCAGGCGGCAAGAACCTCCGCGGGGGTGACCGTTTTTTCCTCCCGGGATTCCACAAAGGCCATGATCCCTTCGCTGAACACCTCGTGTTCGACACCGACGATGGCGACCATGCCGGCGCGATCCTTCAGCTTCTCATGGATGTGGCTTTCCACGTCCTCCGGGAAGACCTGGTATCCTTTCGGTTTGATGACGAGCTTCGCCCGGCCGGAAAAATGGAGCCCCTTGTCGTCGTAATAACCGACGTCGCCCGTGTAGCAGAATCCATCCCGTGAAATCGTCTTCGCCGTGTTCTCCGGATCGCCCAGATAGCCCAGGAAAATCTGGGGGCCGGTGAAACAGATCTCCCCGACCTCGCCCCGCGCCTTTTCCGCCCCGGCCGTTCCCTCCGCTCTCATGTAATCGCGAATGCTGATCGGGCAGAGCGGCGAGTCGTAGCCGATCCCCTGGGCAAGCTCCTCCACGTCGGCGTTCACGTTCGTATAGGTGCAGAAGCCGGCCGTCTCCGTCAGCCCCAGTCCCGTTCCGATCCGGGGCGCCATCGCCTTCATCCTGACCAGGAATTCCCGGGGAACCGCCTGGCCTCCGTAGATCGCGAAGCGCAGCGAGGATAGATCGTACTTCTCGTAACCGGCGAGGCGCCATTCCATATTGAAGAGGGCCGGGATCTGGCCGATGATGGTCACCCGGTGTTTTTCGATGGCCTCCAGCGAGAGGTTGGCATCGAAGATGTGGAGGATCACCGCGACCCCGCCGCCGAAGAGGACGGTTCCGAGCTGTTCGGTCGTGCAACCCACGTGGGACGGGGGGAGATTGATCAGCATCCGGTCGGATGTTTCCAGCTCGAAGCCGGCGCAAAGACCGATACTCTGGACCAGAATGTTTTCGTGGCACAGAAGCGCCGGTTTCGGGGAGCCGGTGGAGCCGGTGGTGAAGATGATCAGGCAGGCATCGCGCTTGCCGACGAGGCGGCGCGCCTTTTTCACCCGGCCCGTGATGAGATTCA
>JAQTRB010000042.1 GCA_028712015.1 Syntrophales bacterium | reverse complement strand
GAAGAACCCAGAAAGCTGCTTGTCTGTAAGACTGTCCCATCCCCATCTGATATCTTATTAGTCAAAGGCCCGACTGGCGCTCCATCAGGGTACACCGGATTTACACAAAATTTCAGGCCAGAGTATATGTTAAGTATTGTATCCTTATTATCGCCCATGAAGACCTTTGTCTTCACTTTGGTTGGATCCGTATCATCCTCCTTTCCGAGACGTGAAAGCCTCGAACTGCCATTTAAGTCTTTGAGCCAGCTATTTTCCTCACACTGAAGCCCTCTGACACCTCCAATCACAGGGATAAGGAGATCGTATGTTGGCAGCAATTGCTTTGCCGCAGGCACATGTTGATGGAGATAATTACGAACGTGAAGATAATACAAGGGATACATAGCCTTGATTGGGTTACCAAAAACCTGACTATTGAGGACAAGTGTATAAACCGGCAAACTTATAATTCCCCCCGTTGCGAGATCTGCGGTCATCGGGTCACCGCCCTCATAAAGGTAATACGCGTTTGCCGAGCCGTGATTTGGCGTGCCAACCATGGCTAATTTATTGATGTCATTTGCATAATCAGAGCCTTGAATATATGCTCGAGTTAGCACTCCACCCATGCTGTGGGCAACGATATCAACTTTGTCCGTACCTGCTCTTGTTTTTGCCAACTCGATCCATTTTCTGAGGTACTTGTTGACCGTGCTGTCAAGATCAAGACGCCAGTCATATGGAACCGCAAAGATTGTAACACCTGGCACGTACCCATGATTCTTTACCAAATCGTCCCACAGGTTGCCCCACCCTACTTTTTTGTTCCAATCATACAGATATAGATTTTCACTGTCCCAATCCGGCCGCCAGGGTGGCATGGTTGGTATAGCGGGATTAATCCAATAGGACCCCATCATACCCGGGACGAGTAGTACAGGGGTTTTAGCGGCTGCGCCACTGAGAGTAATCGTGAGATAGGCCGTTGAAACCTGTCCACAGCTCACATCTATCTGCTTCGCCAGACTCTTGTATTTAGTGCCGGACTGATCAAATTCAGCCCAAATATAATACCGCATACAGGCCAAGCTGTTGAAAGCAAATGAGCCGTTGACGGCTGTCCGCTGGTCTATAGGCGTGCCGTAAGACGTATCTGAAATATAGACGCTCGCACCGTTGATAAGGCTGGTAGAGGGATCACGAACAGATCCCTGTAGAGCGCCTATGGATATAGAACCACCGGTGACGGAGAATGAATTGCTGCTGCCGGATGCCCCTGCTCCCATTGCGGTGAGTTGTACAGCAAAACCTGGCTTGAATATGATTACATTACCGTTCCACTGGCCGTTTACAATTTGGACCTCAATAGGATAGACAGGGCCGGATGTGCTTGACAGCATTACAGGGCCATTCCATCCCATCTTCATATTCCCGCCTGCATCCTTCGCCATAACCTTGATGTTGAACATACTGCCGACGCTCTGGTTTCCTATCGGGGCTCCGGTGTCGCTGGTGATCTCAAAATGGTCCAATGACCCAGACTGTCCCCCCCGAACGGCACGCACGTAACCACTACTGAACTTCGAAGAGACGTCGAAGTTGCCGATAAGGAAGTAGACGAACCATGCTTCGCTCGTATCTGTGGCGTTGGTAGTAGACGACCAGTAGTCGGACGACGCAGTACGCCAGCACAGCAGCGGGTCAATGGACGGGCTGGCACGGGAATAATCCACCAGGGATTGCAACTCGTTGCGGTTGGGAAGACGCCAGTCCTTGTGTCCCGCGAGGTCCAAGGCCTCGGTATAGGCCAGAGCTTGTTGCCATGTATAGGTTCCGGGAGCTGTAGCATTCTGCCACATCAACCCGGTAGTCGTGTCCGTCACCGTGCCGTCGCCGTGGTCCACCAAAGGATCAACTGCCCCAGACTGTCCCCCCCGAACGGCACGCACGTAATGGCTCCAGCTCTTTGTATGGAGGTCTCTCTCGCTGCTTAAGGAATGCCACGCGCCAGCCGAACACCAGCAAGAGGTAGTAGACGACCAGTACGGCACGGAGGTGTTCGGAAACCATGCGACGTCAATAGTCTGCATAGCGCTGTTGTTCAGGGAGTAGAGTTCCTTGATCGTCGGCATCCGCCAGTCGGAAAAACCACTGAACCGGGCATCATTCAGGGTTTTAATAAATGTCTCCGTGTCCGTCGCGGCGTCTCCGGTCCCCGTGCCGCAGGTCCCCTGGTCCCCTCCATTGGTCGCCGGGTTCGTATCGCACCAGGTGAATTTCCTGTCCTTGTTGTGGATGCTTCCGTCGACAGTCTTCATCTCCCATACAAGACCAGTCACGTTATCTCGGGTCATGACCCAGCTGTCCGCCTGCGTGGCGGAATCGGGGAGAACGACGCCTTTTTCCCCTAGCTTGGTGTAAGAGCGGGTCGGCCCCTGATACTGGGCATCCTGGCCATAAAACGGCTGTCCCTGTGTAGGGCAGGCGATCTCAACTGTGTCGTTGTAGCACTTCGTCTGCCCCGTGTCGGGCCAGAGCCATGCATGAACATTGATAGCAGGGATGAGTAGGAGGAATACGAGAACCGAGGTCTTTGTTGCTTTCATCATTAGACCTCCAATGAAGCGGCATGACTACTGGCTAACGGTTTTGATGCTGATGGAGGCTCAAAGTACGGACCCCAGCGCATTCGATGGTCCCGGCCACTTGCAAAATGAGAAGTCAGACTTTCTGTCATTCGTACCATAATTATCAAGAAAACAACACAATGATTCTCAATTGTAATCCAGCATCACCATCGAGGATGGCGATTTGACGAGTACAGGAAGTGTTCGTCTGATGCCTCGTCTCAAATATCGCTCTCAAGGCACTACGGCTTTCAAGTCGTATCGCTTGCCTGGTACAATCTCCCAAACGATCGACTCGTAGATGGAGACAATTCGGGCGACACCCCTTTTCTCCTGAAGATAGCCCCGCTGATTACCGGATGAACAGCGGTAACGCGAACCCTCTCATCCCATGTTTGACTTCTACCCTAATCGCACGCCGCCCTCCCCGGGGCGGTCCCCACCCCCACCCCCTTGGACGCGCACCGGGAGTCCTCATTTTTTCCAGAAGACAAGATCGATATGATTTACCGATCGTCGCCTGCGAGCCCCTTCGGTCAACTCATGGATTCTGACCGGGAACTGATCATCATATTGCCCTTCTTTTGCTCCGCAGCATGCGAAGAACAGGGACGAAACGACTGAACTCTCCCGGGGAGGGGTAAGGTAGGGGGTCGAGAAAATCGATACCGTATTCTCATAACGGTGCAGCAGGTTGCGAAGAGAGATTGTAGCGACAGAGGAAAATCATCCGCAATCTGGCAAAGCCTCAAGGGCCAATTTCATCGGATGCCGATATGATCACTGAAGCGGTTTTTAGGAAGTTCCATTCTTCTGAGATGGATTTCAAGAAGAAGCCAGGGCCATCGCAGATGCAACGTGCCTTATTGCCTCGGCCAAATTCTCCAAATATAGGATTGCATCTTGTCCGGGATGATGGTAACTTGCGCACCGCAAAACGGCGGTGATTTTGAATTATGGGGGTATTTTTGGGGGTATCACGAAAATTAACGTCTAACTAATTTGTTTTATATTGATCAGTTAGATTGTTAATTTGGCTCCTGCTCCCCCGCCAATTGATGGAGATCCGCCGAGTCGGATCAGCG
The DNA here is from genome assembly GCA_028712015.1 of Syntrophales bacterium. GTDB lineage: Bacteria > Desulfobacterota > Syntrophia > Syntrophales > UBA5619 > UBA5619. Next base: position 6,051 of record JAQTRB010000042.1, on the reverse strand, counting down.
GATGGTTGTCATAAGGATCGCGGAGAGATGGCTGAGTGGCCGAAAGCGATCGCCTGCTAAGCGATTGTACGCCCTTTAAAGGTGTACCGCGGGTTCGAATCCCGCTCTCTCCGCCATTTTCCGCTGCGATAGGCCGAAAAAGATGGAATTCAAAAAGCGCCCATAGCTCAGCTGGATAGAGCATCAGACTACGAATCTGAGGGCCGCAGGTTCGAATCCTGCTGGGCGCGCCAGTAAAAACGAGGGGTTGGCCGATAATGGTTGGCCCCTCGTTTTTTTAATTTCCACAGGGTCGTATTTTGCTCTTCAGGGGGTGATTCTGATTACGTCCCCCGGGCAGGGTTCAGGCGAAGATTTTCATCCTGCTCATGGTGATCGTCCGGTGCCTGATTACATCATGCTTCCACCCGCCTTGCTTGCCGGATTCCTCCAGAAGCTATCTGCCTGCGCACAGTCCCTTTAGGATCTCCCATAACGGGGCAGGTACCCATCAGGGAAAGATCCGGCTGCCGTCAGGGTTCGCGTCGCAGTATGGCGGTCAAACAGCGCGGCCCCGAACCGTAGTCGATCGTCTCCAGCGCCGGGATCGTGATCACCTTCATTCCCCTCTTGTCGTATTCGTCGCAGATCCGGGTCAGATGTTCAGGCACGACGATTGTGTTTTCATCGATGCTCAGGTTATTGGCGCCCGCCACCTCATCCGGCCGGATCGCGATCTTGTCCCACTTGGCCAACGGATCGGGAAGGGGATCGAGCAGAGCCTCCGGGCAGTAGGTGAGCAGGCCGGGGCGGTTCAGGCTCATGAGCCAGTCGATGTGAAACAGATCGGGCCGCAGGCGGATGGTCTGCACCTTGTATTCGTTCCCGAGGAGTCTCTGGAGCCAGGCAATGCCTTTGGGGGTTGTCGCATTGCCCGACATGCCGACGTAGACATTATGACCGTCGATCATGATATCGCCGTTTTCGAGGTAGAGCTCGTCTCTGGTGTAGTGCGGGGAGGGCGGCGGGGTCGAGAAATAGGCGGCGTTGCTGTTCTCCAGAAGGGGTTCAAGCATTCTGCGGACACACCAGATATAACTCCGCCGGAATGGCAGATGAAAGGAATTCAGGAGGATGACCCGCGTTCCGATCACCCGGAAGAAATCGGCGCCTCCGATGGAGTAGTTGCCCTTCTGGACGTGCTTCAGATAGGTTACCTCCTCTTCGTACCCTTCGGGGATGGACCCGGTACGGTGAACGGCGACCCCGTGCTCCTCGAGCACGCGCTGCAGGGTGTCGATGGTGACCTTCATCTTCCGGGCTTCTTCAGGAAAGCCCTCCACAGATCGTATTCCCGCTTTCTCCCGCAGCCCCTTTTTCCCCTCCTTGGATACCCAGACGAGGGCCGGAATATACTCCGGATCGATCAGGTCGTCCACCTGGCCCAATGCCGCTTCCCTCAGCCTGCCCCATTCGTTGAATACTCCGATGATCCTTTCCTCGCCCATGACATGCTCCTTTCAATGACCCCTGAAATGACCCACTTTGTAAACAAAAACCATGAACTTGGGTTAAGGAGTGAAAGTGGCGGCGAGGGCAATCAGATTTAGTCGAAGAGGGCTTTGAGTTCGATCCTCTGCCAGTCGAAGGTGCCGGGCGCCTTCAGGTAGAGGACGCGGTCACGAGGGATCGCTGCCACCTGGTAGATCGTCCCGTCGACGGTAGCCCCGCCTTGTGGATTGACCTTGCCGTCCTTATCCAGGAGAGCTAAATCGAAGATCTTCATCATGCGTTCCGCATCAATGCTGCCTTTGGACTCCCTGGCACGCGCCAGCAGGTTATCGCGCCTGGCGACGGTCGTCGAATCAGGGGGAGTGATCTCAACCCATGAGGGATCGACAAAATGGTTGGTGGCCGCCATGAGCCCGGCCTCATCCGGCCCTCTTGCCTTCATGCGCCCATCGGTGTAGCACTCGTAGCTGATCGATTCCCGCTCGTCGGCGGCGTTGACGATCGACGAGAGGTTCGCCAGAACAGCCTTGAACGGGGCGTCGAGCTGCGCCACCGTAGAATAGGTGTGGAGCATCGACTGGATGGTAAGGACGATCGGCGAGCGCTCCGGGAAATAATGAGTCCAGTTGCCCGCGTTCAGTTCAAGGAAGAGACCGTCCCGGTTCATGCCGGTGGGGGCGTAGATCACCCCTGCGTAATTGATGGTTGCGGCCGGGATGCTCCCGTCGTCGGGACGGAAGACCGCGACCACCGTGTACTTTGCCATGTCCCTGTGGATGTGAGCGTCATCGTCATTGTTGCGACCGAAGACGAGCGGACCTCCGCCAGCGAAATCTCCCCAGGCCGCCATGCCCGAGCAGGCGGGGGGCACATCCATTTCCATGAACTTGAAGAGCTCGGCGATGTTCAGCAGCTTCTGCTTGTCGATGTCGAGCCCGGAAGTCTCGGCCATGCCCAGCAGGATCTCCTTGTACATCTCCGGATAAACCGTGTAGACCGCCTCGGCGACCTGGGCCATCCGCTTCCTCGCTGCCTCCTCGGTATAGGTACGCGGCGGTTTGAGCGTCTTCGTGTAGAACTCGATCATTTTGCCGTCGACCGCCAGTTTGTACATGGCGGCGAGGTCGTCCTTGAGGAGCGCGCCATACTGCCTTCCCATTTGACGATAGGTACCGCTAAGCTTGAGCACCGATACCGGTCCCGCTTTGTAGAGAGTACCGCCTTCGACCTCGGCGAGGATCTGCAGCCCGGGAGGAGGGGGCGTAGTCTCCGACCCGGAGCAGCCTGTCATGGCGAGCAAGAGCAATAAGATAAGACCGACCGATCTGGCCATCATTGAGAGGTTCCTTCAATATGAACTTATTGTAAGACATGCTGGACTTATGGGTCAAGGGGATTCTTGCCCAAACTCGATTTCGATGATGTCGCTTTGATGAAGTTTGTGATAAATAATAGCAACGACAGTGGGAAGCGGTTACGGTATGATCGGGCGCATCAGGTGGGGCTGGGGATCATTTACAGGCCTCCCTCCATGGTGTTGGACTCTAGGAAAACAAAGAGCGGGGACAAAAACCGGAAAAAGAGGATGCCAATATGCGAATCATCATGATTGCCGTAACACTGATGCTTTGGCTGGCCGCTCCATGTTGGGCTGATAATGGTTTCAAAGAAGGAGCAAAGGAGATCGGCCAGGGCTTCAAGGAAGGTTCGAAAAAAGTTGGCGAGGGTTTCAAGGAGTTGGGTAAAGAGGTTAAGGAGAGCGGCAAGGAAGTCGGACAAGGTTTCAAAAAGGCGGAACAGGAGGTGGGAAAGGAAGCAAAAAAAACAGGCCGGACGATAGGGGAATGGTTCAGAGAGGCGGGAGAAAGGACCGGAAACGCTCTCAAAGAATGGGGCCGAAATATCCGGACGTTTGTCACCGGAAAATAAAAATCATAGCTCATTTTGTAGTTTGCGGTCACCAGAACCCGGTAATCGGATTTCGGATTGCCGATGGCATGCAGGCCGGGCACCATCATATAATTCTTCCGGCCGACACCGTTGAGGGTAACGTGAAAAAAGAAGTTGACGGCTGGGATTTTTTTGATCGTCTATACTGTCTGTCCCTGCGGGAACGTGAAGATCGTCGCAAGTCGGCGGTCCAAGAATTTTCAAAAGTAGGATTGGCGGATAAGGTGGAGTTCGTTCTTGGCGAGCATCATCCCTACGATATGGAGCAGGGAGTGTATGAGTCCCACATGCTCTGCCTGCGTAAAGGGCTGGAGGCCGGTGCGAGAAATATCGTTGTTTTTGAAGACGATATCGAATTTGATCGCTTTGATCCGGAACGCTTAAGAAGCTGCACGGAATGGTTGAGACAACATCCGGAATGGAAAGTTCTGCTTCTCGGAGCGTTAATTTGCGCGAGCCGTAAAACGACAAATCCGTGCGTCCAGAAAGTTCGTTACCAGAGTCTGTCGCATGCCTACGCTTTAAATCGGAATTATGCGGAAACTTTGGCATATGTGCCCTGGCAGGGTATTGTAAACGACACCCTCTTTCGGCCGCTGGCGGATGATCTCTATGCCATTTATCCAATGTGCGCTTTCCAAAAGAATTTTACCTCGGATAATTACAAGTATCCAAAACTTGTGCTGTTCCGACACCTGTTGGGCGGCCTGAAGCGTATTCAAAAAGCAAACGAATTCTATCATCGGCACAAATTGGGTATTTATGCCGCGCAGGTCATTGCTTTTTTGCTTCTGCTGTTCTTCTTTTTCCGATCGTCTCCACCGTGAAGAAGTAAAGTCCGGAGGTGAGCGCCAGACACGCGGCACAGACGAGAAATGCCGCTTTGAAGGCCGGAGCGCCCAATGCTTCGCCGGGATAAAGGGATTGCATGAGACTGCCCAGTCCCTGAAGAAATACGGCAACCCCGACCATGGTAAAGAAATTGACCCCGGTCATCGCCGTTCCGGCGTATTGAACAGGCATCCGTTCCTTGATGTGCGCATAGACGATGAGTCCGACACCGGAAAAAAAGCCGAAACCGAAAAAGAGGACGGATAAAACCGTCAAATTGGCGCCCGGAGGGAGGAAGGCCAAGACGGCGAGCATCAGGCCCATGCCGCTCAATCCCGCAATCATCACCCCTTTTCGGTTTCGAAATACGACATCGGACAGCCAACCGCAGACCGGGCTGCCGATGATCAGGCCGATGCTCATGCAGAGGAGAACGTTTCCGGCCGCCACCGGTGATGTTCCGATCACGGTCATCAGATACGGGCCGGCCCACAGGGCTTGCACCGCGGCGAATATTCCGTACCGGCAGAAAGTCGCCAGCGAAATGATCCAGTAGTCCTTTTCCCTGAACAGATTCAGAAGTTTCATCAGGATTTCCCGCAGATCGGTGGAGACGGCTTCGGGGATTTCGCCGTGATCCGGGTCTTTCGGCCGATCCCGGACCACGACGAAAAACGTCATCGTCAACAGAAAATTGATCCCGGCAAAGACCACAAAGGTCATCCGCCATCCGATGGATTGCACCATCAAGACCAGCGGAGTGGCCGCGGCCATGTTGCCCAGGGTTCCAAAAGAAAGCACCAAAGCCGATATGGTTGCAAACCTCAGCGGTCCGAACCATAAGGTGATCAGTTTTAGCGTCCCCATCAGACTGCAGGCCGTCCCGGCGCCGAGAAGCAGTCTCCCGGCGACCAGCGTTCCGACCGAATCTCCAAAGGCAAAAACCAGCGCCCCGGCGACTCCGAGGAGCGAGAGCGCCGTCATGACGATCCTCGGTCCGATCGCATCGAGGTACATGCTCATAGGAATCTGCATGACGGCGAAGGCGTAGAAGAAGGAAGCGGAGATCAGGCTGAGCGCATGGATATCGAGCCCAAGATCCGAGATCAGATCAGGGGTAATCACCGCAATCGAAGCCCGGTAAAACTGGGAGAGCACAAACAACAGGCAGGCCGCCAAAAAGATCGCCCAACGGCGAGAAATGATCCATTTCATAAGCTTCCTTTGCAACGCATATAAAATGAAATGTTTGCATTTACAATCCCCAATATGGCTCCACAATCCCGACTACGCTCGCCGTTGTCTTTTCCACCGTCTTCTGTTATGGTTGCGCACCGTGGCGGATCGTCGCGCCGGCGGAGGCAATCCAGGAGAAAACCATGGCTCATCGCATCGAAGTCGGCTTCAGGGAAGGGATCAAGGACGCCCTTGGTGAAAAGATCAAAAGGAGGATCATCGACCACCTCCGGATCCCGGTGGATTCGGTGCAGACCGTCGAGATCTATACGATCGACGGGCCCCTCGACCCCGAGGAACTGGCGAAAGCGGCCCAAGGCCCTCTCTCCGACCCGGTGATCCAGGAAATCGCGATCGATCGGGGCCTGGCCCGCGGGTTCGACTGGCTGATCGAGGTGGGATTTCGCCCCGGCGTCACGGACAATGTCGGAAAGACGGCCGGCGAGGCGATTTCGCTCCTCACCGGAAAGCTGGTTCATGTCTATACCTCCCGGCAGTACGTCATCCATCGTGTCCGCGACCGATGCGTTCTCGATACCCTCA
>JAQTRB010000349.1 GCA_028712015.1 Syntrophales bacterium | reverse complement strand
CGGGCCGATTTGTCGGCCGAGTTCACGTCGAGAACGCCGGCGAAAAAGCGGGGGTTGTTGGCGATGATGCCGACGGGCCGTCCCATGATCCGGATGAAGCCCACGACCATGTTTTTGGCCCAGTGTTCATGGATCTCGAAGAATTCGTGGTTGTCGGCCACGGCGGCGATCACCTTCTTCATGTCGTAACTGCGATTCGCCTGGTCGGGCATGATCGTGTCCAGTTCCGGACATTCCCGGTCCGCGCCGTCCGTACAGGGAACCACGGGCAACGGGCTGTGGCAGCTGTCCGGAAGATAGGAGAGCAGGACCTTGACCTGACGGATGCAATCCTCGTCGTTTTCGGCAACATAGTGGCAGACCCCGCTTTTGGCGGCGTGGGCCATGGCGCCGCCGAGCTCCTCGTGGCTCACCTCCTCGGCGATGACCGCCTTGACGACGTCGGGGCCGGTCAGGTACATGTAGCTCTTGTTCTTCACCATGAAGACGAAGTCGTTGAGCGCCGGAGAGTAGACGGCGCCGCCCGCCGTGGGTCCCATGACGGCGGCGATCTGGGGAATGTAGCCGGAGGCGATGGTATTGCGGAAAAAGATCCCCGAGTAGCCCTGCAGGGAGGTGATCCCCTCCTGGATGCGGGCTCCCCCGGAATCGTTCAGGGCAATGAAGGGCTTGCGCGCGTCGGCGGCCATCTCCATCACCTTCCAGATCTTCTTGGCGTGCATCTCCCCGAGACTCCCGCCGGCGCTGGTGAAATCCTGGGCGGCGGCGAAGACGGTCCGGCCGGTGACGCGGCCGTAGCCGGTCACGACGCCGTCGGCGTTGATCTCCTTGTCGCCGAGGCCGAAGAGGGTGGAGCGGTGTTTGACGAAGATCTGGGTTTCCTGGAAGGTTCCCTCATCGAAGAGAAGGGCGATCCGCTCCCGGGCGGTAAGCTTGCCCTGGCCATGCTGCTTTTCAATCATCTTGTCGCCCCCCATGGTCGCGAGGCGGCTGTTTCGCTTTATGAATTCATCGATCTTGCCGGACGTCGTTTTTTCCATAACTCCTGTTCTCCTCATCGTTGATTCGACCGATCCCGCCCGAAGCGGGAATGATTCGCTTGTCCGAAGGCGGTCCCTCCGGCTTGCCCTACTCGGGACGTTTCATGGCCCGGTGACACCGCTCCATGATCGAGAGGACCGCAAAAGGTTCCTCGATCATCGGAAAGGTCGGGATTCCCTTTGGTTCCAGGGCCGCCTTGTACTCATCCATGGCCCCCTTGTCGCCGCTGAAGGTGACCAGGATCGGCTTGTGGGGATATTTTTTGGCCAGATCGACGATGAAGCCCGGATCGGGCACCCCGGTTTCCGGGGTCAGCATCATCACCGGCACCACGGCGTTCACCGCGGGATCCTGGAGGACGATCTCCATCCCGTCCCGGTAGGCGGCTTCCACCCCCACCGAAAGGGCCGCCGGCCAGATGTCCACGGGATTGCGCATCCGGATGTAGGACGGGCTAATGTCTTGAAGCCTTTTCACGTTCTCCGGTTCCATCGGCGGAATGTGCAGTCCCAGCCGCTCGCAGTAATCGGAGAGCACGGCCAGCATGGCCCCGGAGGGGGCGAGAAAGCTGACGCCGTTTCCGGCGGGCAGCGGCATCATCGAGAGGGCCTTGCCGGCCAGGACGAGGTTGCTGTAATCGGAGATCCGGACGACGCCGGCCTGGCGAAGCATCCCGTCGACGATCCGGTCCGGCGAAGCCATCGCGGCCGTGTGGGCGATCGCCGCCTGCCGGCCCGATTCCGTGGCCCCGCTCTTCAGCAGGACGACGGGCTTCCTGCGGGTAACCTCCCGGGCCACCTCCAGGAAGCGGTGCGGCCGCTTGAAGCTCTCGATGTAGATCAGGATGGCGGCCGTTTCCGGGTCCTGGCCCAGGTATTCCAACGCGTCCGTCTCATCGATGTCGACCTTGTTCCCCAATCCCACGACCCGGGCCACGCCGAAATGCTCGCCGGTCAGGATGTACTTCAGGGTATGGGTGCCGAAATTCCCGGTCTGGGCCACGTAGGAAACCCGGCCACCGCGGATCTTCCCCTGGGGGAAGAAGGTGGAGGTGAATCCCACGGGCGTCGAGGTATGGCCCGAGGTGTTGGGTCCCAGGGCATTGAGCCCCCTCTCCTGGATGAGCGTTTCGATCTCCCGCTGGATCTGGGCGCCCGCCGCGTCGACCTCGGCAAAACCGCCCGAGGAGAGGACGAATCGTTTGATCCCCTGGTCGGCGCATTCGCGCATGGCCTTGACCGTGGCCGCGGCCGGCAGGATGATCACCGCCACATCGATGTCCCGCGGCAGGCTCGCGATGGAGGAGTAGACATCGATTCCCAGGATCTTTCCCCCCTTGGGGTTGACCGGATAGAGTTTCCCGGCATAACCGTTCGCCAGGATGTTCACAAGCACGTCATTGCCGGCCTTGCCCGCGGCCGCGGAGGCGCCGATGATGGCCACGCTTTTGGGCTCAAAAAATGGTACCAGTTTGTTTGTCATCAC
>JAQTRB010000348.1 GCA_028712015.1 Syntrophales bacterium | reverse complement strand
ATCTGGACGAAATTCGATCCGGAAGATTTTACCATCGACCGTTTTTGGACGAGTCCGGAAACCCGGCGGAAGCAGTGGCGCTTTCTTGTGAACGGCGAACTGTTCAAGGACGCCCGACCCAATGCCGCCCACGAGGCGATTGCGGAGCTGGAGCGGCTGGGGCGATTGGATTGCGTCATTACCCAGAACATCGACAACCTCCATCAGAGGGCGGGAAACGATCCCGCAAGGGTCTTTGAGCTGCACGGCAACATGAAATGGATCCGCTGCCTCGAATGCGGGCGACGCTATCCGCTGGAGGAGATCGTCCGGGAGAACGAGGGATTGTTGGATCCGCCGGTCTGCGGTCATTGTTCCGGCATCCTGAAGCCGGATGTGATCTTCTTCGGGGAAGCCCTTCCCGAAGATGCGCTGCGGGAGGCGACACGGCATGCGAACCACTGCGATCTGCTGCTGGCCGTCGGCTCGTCGCTGGTCGTCTACCCGGCGGCCTACATGCCCTTCTATGCCAAGCAGGCGGGAGCCGGGCTGGCCATCGTCAACCTGAGCCCCACGCCGGCGGACCGGATGGCCGACGTGATCGTTCGCGCCTCGGCGGGGGAGACGATGCGGCGGATCGTCGCGGAAGTCGGCCGGAGGCTTGCCGGATCATGTGCCTGATTCTGTTTGCGTGGAAGGCGCACAACCGTTTTCCGCTCGTTTTTGCGGCGAACCGGGACGAGTTCTACGAGCGGCCGTCGGCGCCGGCCGCCTTCTGGGAGGACGCGCCGGATCTGCTTGCGGGCCGCGATCTGCGGGATGGAGGGACCTGGTTCGGGATCGCGCGGACGGGAAGGCTGGCCGCCTTGACGAACTACCGTGATCCGTCCTCGTTGAAAACGGGCGCGCCCTCCCGGGGAGGGCTGGTCGCCGATTACCTGCGCGGCGGGGAAAATCCGGAGACCTATCTCCGCCGGATCGAGAATACCGCCGATCGTTACAACGGTTTCAGCCTGATCGTCGGCGATCCCGGCGAACTCTTTTTTTTCTCGAACCGCGGCGGCCGGAAACGGCTGCAACCGGGAGTCCACGGCTTGAGCAACCGCCTCCTCGATACCCCTTGGCCGAAGGTTGAGAGGGGGAAGGGGGCGCTGTGGGACCTTCTCCGGGAGAAAAACGGGCCGTCGCCCGAGGCGCTGTTCGCGATCCTGGGTGACCGATCGCGGCCGCCGGACGACCGGCTGCCCGAGACGGGCGTCGGAATCGAGTGGGAGCGGATTCTCTCGCCGCTCTTCATCGAGAGTCCGGTTTATGGAACCCGTTCATCGACCGTTCTGCGGGTCGATCGCAACGGCGTGGCGACCTTCGTCGAGCGCGTTTTCAACGGCCGGAAGGTGCCCCACGCCGAACGGCGGTTTGATTTCCAGATCGGGGACATTTCGAAAAACCGGAGGTGAAAAAGATGTCGAATCGGGAATACCCGGAACACCCCCGCGTCGGCGTGGGGGCGGTCGTTCTGCGAAACGGCCGCGTGCTGCTCGTCCGGCGGGGGGTCGAACCGGCCAAGGGTTTCTGGGCGATCCCCGGTGGGGGGCTCAAACTCGGCGAAACCCTCCGGGAAGGCGCGGAGAGGGAGATCCTGGAGGAAACGGGCATAACGATCCGCGCCGGGGAGCCCGTTTTCACCTGCGACATGCTTCAGCGGGACGGAGAGGGGCGTGTTCGGTTCCAGTATGTGATCGTCGATCTGGCGGCGGAGTATCTGGACGGCGAGATCAGGGCGGCCGACGATGCCCTCGAAGCCCGCTGGGTATCGCCTGCGGAACTCAGCGGACTTTCCGCGACCGGAACCACGCTGAAATTGCTCCGGCAGATCGGTTTTCTTTCCCCGGACGGACAGCGAGAATGAGGCAATGTCCGGGCCGTTTCCTGTCCGCCTACTTTCCGATGCAGAATTTCGCGAAGACCCGGTCCAGAACCTCCTCCGGCGTTGTCCGGCCAGTGATCTCCCCCAGCGCGTCGAGGGCTTCGCGGAGTTCCAGCGCTACGAGTTCCACGTGCAGGCCTTCCGACAGACCGTCGCGGGCGCGAGCGAGGCCTTCCGCTGCTTTTTCCAACGCAATTTTCTGGTGAAGATGGGCGATCATCGCCCCCGGGGCTTCCTCCGCCGGCGTCGCAAGGACGAGGTCGCGAAGCGCGGCGGTCAGGCGGTCGATCCCGTCGCCGTATTTGGCGGAGATCCGGACGACTTGGGCTGCCCCCTCGGGGAGGAGGCCTTTTAGCGATTCCTCGGCAAGGCGCGCAGGGAGGTCGGATTTGTTGACGACGAGCAGTCTCGGTTTTGCCGTCGTTTTCGCGAGAATCTCGCGGTCGTCTTTCGTCAGGTTTTCGCTTCCGTCCAACAGGAGCAGAACGGCGTCGGCATTGGCCAGACGCTCCCAGGCGCGTTCGACTCCCTCTTTTTCGATCGCGTTTTCCGCGGGGTGAAGCCCGGCGGTATCGGTCAGTCGAACCGGGATTCCGCCCAGATCGACGGCCTCCTCGATGAAATCCC
>JAQTRB010000041.1 GCA_028712015.1 Syntrophales bacterium | reverse complement strand
ATCTATAACCTTGACACTTCGCGAAGATATGGTGTAGATGCGGCTGGAATGAGGGTATCGTCGATGAAGCTCTTGTTGAAAGGCGGCAGGATCGTGGACCCGTCCCGGAATATGGATGCCGTTGGCGATCTGCGGATCGAAAACGGAAAAATCGTCCGGGGCGTCAGGGAATATTCCGTTTCCGGAAAGACCGAAGGGAGGGAGAACGAATCGGCGATCGAGGCGTTGGATCTCCAAGGGATGATCGTCGCCCCCGGCCTGATCGACATGCACACCCATCTGCGGGAACCGGGATTCGAATACAAGGAGACGATCGTCACCGGAAGCGACGCGGCGGCGGCGGGCGGTTTCACCTCGCTGGCCTGCATGCCCAACACCAATCCCGTGAATGACAATCGCTCCATCACCGAACTCATCCGTCGCAAAGCCGCGGACTATGGCTTGACGAACGTCTATCCGATCGCGGCGATCAGCGTGGGGTCGGAAGGCGGGAAACTCACCGACTTTCGCGATCTCAAGGACGCCGGCGCCGTCGCTTTTTCCGACGACGGCTTCCCGGTCATGAACGCCGCCCTGATGCGCGCCGCGCTCGAATGCGCCTCTTCGTTGAACATGCCGATTATCGCCCACTGTGAAGACCGGCATCTCTCGGCGGACGGCGTGATGAACGATGGTCTTGTGTCAACGCAAGTCGCCCTTCCCGGCATTCCCGGAATCGCGGAGGACGTCATGGTCGCGAGGGATCTTCTCCTCGCCGAATTCACCGGAGCGTTTCTCCACATCGCCCATGTCAGCACGGCCGGCGCGGTCCGGCTGATTCGCGAGGCCAAGGCCCGCGGGGTTCGGGTCACGGCGGAAACGGCGCCCCATTACTTCACGTTGACGGATGAGGCCGTCCGAACCCTGGACACCGCAACCAAGGTCAATCCGCCCCTCCGCGATGAAAAGGACCGTCTGGCGATCCGGGAAGGTCTCCGCGACGGGACAATCGATGTGATCGCGAGCGACCACGCACCCCACGCCCGGACGGACAAGGAAGTCGCATTCGGTCGCGCAAGCAGCGGCATGACGGGTTTGGAAACCTCCCTGGCCATCTCCCTTCGCCTGGTGTCGGAGGGAATTCTATCGCTCCCGGATCTGATCGAAAAGATGACGATCCGTGCCGCCCGGGTCCTCCGCATCCCCAAGGGGACCCTTGACGACGGCGCCGATGCCGATATCACCGTTATCGACCCAAAGAAGGAGTGGACCGTCGATCGCGGAATGTTCCGTTCTCTGGGAAGGAATTCCCCCTTTCACAATTGGACCGTGAAAGGAAAAGCGGTCCTGACGATCGTTGGCGGCCGCATTCGCTATCGCGATTTCTGAGATGATTCAGGCAAGATCCCAGCAACATACGGAGGCCATTGTTCTGCGCCTCCTCGATTACGGAGAATCCGACCGGATCGTCACCTTCTCCACCGCGGACTTCGGTAAAATTCGCGGAATCGCCAAAGGGGCCCGCCGAAGCCGGAAACGGTTCGCAAATGCGCTGGAACCCTTTTGCCACTCCCGGATGATTTTTTCCCGAAAAAACCCGGACAGTCTTGCGCTGATCGAAGGATGCGATGTCCTCTCGCATTTTCCCGCCATTCGCTCCGATCTTGAAAAAACGCTGGCCGCCTCTTGCCTGATCGAGCTGACGGATCACTTCACACCGGAAGACAAGCGAAACGAGTCATCCTTTTTTCTGCTGCTCGAATTTCTCCGGCTGCTGGAGGGAGCCGCGATGGGGGACGCCCTGCTTCGTTTCTTCGAGATCCGGCTGCTGCGGATTTCCGGTTACGATCCGGTCCTCGACCGTTGCCTTTGCTGTCAAAAGCCGGTCGGAAACCAGGCGACCTACCGCTTCGACATCGCAAAGGGCGGTTTGACCTGTAACCTTTGCGGGCCCGGCAACCGGGAGGCCATCCCCGTCTCCCTGGGAACGATTCGGACGCTGCTGCTGGGACGCGAAATGGAGACGAAACGCCTGGGCAGCCTGCTGCTCTCCGAACAATCCGCCGACGAATGCGGTCGGCTCCTCGCCCATTTTATCCGCCACATCCTCGGACGGGAGCTCAAATCCGTTCATGTGCTGAACGAAATCCGGCGGCTGAAGATCTGATCCGCCCTGATTTCGTATTGACAGGGACGGGTCGTCGTGTTACAAGCCGCCCCGTAAAAACATACATGATATCAAGAAATAAGAAGCTTTGAGTTCAAGGAGGAGATGTGACCTTTCAAGAACTGATCTTTGCCCTGGAACGGTACTGGGCCGGTCGCGGATGCGTCATCCAGCAACCTTACGATGTCGAGGTCGGAGCCGGCACATTCAACCCGGCCACCTTTTTGCGGACCCTGGGACCGGAACCGTGGAACGTGGCCTATGTAGAGCCCTCCCGGAGACCCACGGACGGCCGCTACGGTGAGAACCCGAACCGGCTGCAGCATTACTATCAGTACCAGGTCATCATGAAACCGTCGCCGACGGATATCCAGGAGATTTACCTCGACTCGCTGAAAAGTTTCGGCATCGACCCGCTGGAGCATGACATCCGTTTCGTGGAGGATGACTGGGAATCGCCTACGGTCGGCGCCTGGGGCCTCGGCTGGGAGGTTTGGCTCGACGGGATGGAGATCTCCCAATTCACCTATTTCCAGCAGGTCGGCGGATTCGACTGCCGCCCCGTCTGCGCGGAACTCACCTATGGAACCGAACGGATCGCGATGTACATCCAGGGAATCGACAATGTTTACGACCTCGAGTGGACCCCGGGAATCAAATACGGCGATGTGCATCATCAGGGTGAAGTGGAGTGGTCCGTGTACAACTTCGAAACCGCCGATATCGAGCAGCTCCGGCAACGTTTCAACATGTACGAGGCCGAGGGAATCAGGGCGTCCGAAAAAGGCCTTGTGTTGCCGACCTACGACCATTGTCTCAAATGTTCCCACACCTTCAATCTGCTCAATGCGCGCGGGGCAATCAGCGTGGCCGAACGGACGAGCTACATCGGCCGGGTCCGGAACCTCGCCCGTCTGAGCGCGGAGGGTTATCTCAAACAGCGCGAGGCGATGGGCTACCCGCTATTGAACCGGAAATAATCCGGCGCAAGGATTCATTTCCCGGCAGGAATTTGGATGCGCCGGCCGGTTCGCAACAGCGGGCGTCAAAAGGATTGGAGAACCTATGATGGGCAACGAACTGCTCTTGGAAATCGGAACGGAAGAGATCCCGGCTGCCTTTTTGCCGAAAGCCCTCCGGGATTTGGACGAGATCGCCCGCGGGAAACTGGCGCTCCACCGGATCATTCACGGCGATACCCGGACGATGGGAACCCCCCGCCGTCTCTTTTGGATGGCGGAAGGCATCGCCGAACGTCAACAGGATCAGGTGATCGAGAAGCTGGGTCCGGCCGTGAGGGTCGCCTTCGACGAGCAGGGAAATCCCTCCCGTGCCGCAATCGGCTTCGCGAAAGGCCAGGGAGTGGACATCGCCGGACTGGATCGGATCACGACGGAGAAGGGGGAGTACCTCTGCGCGAGAAAGACGATCAGCGGCCAAATGACGGAAATCCTCCTCCCGGAGATCCTGGCCCGGGTCATCGGCGAAATTCCCTTCCGCAAATCGATGCGCTGGGCCGACCAGGAGTTCCGCTTCGCCAGACCGATCCACTGGATCCTCGCCATCTTCAACGGCCGCGTCGTCCCGTTTACGATCGCAAATGTCGCGAGCGGCAATACCAGCCGCGGTCATCGGTTCATGAGCCCGGAATGCTTTCCGGTCGGCGGTCGAAACGAATATCTCGCCGGCACGCGCGACCATTTCGTGATCGTCGATCCCGACGAGAGGAAGGCGATCATCCGCGAACAAACCCGAAAGGCGGCTGAAACCGTAGGCGGCCGGGTACTTCCTTCCGAGGAACTTTTGGAAACGGTGACCTTCCTCACCGAGTACCCCACGGCGGTCTGCGGAAATTTCGATCCGCAATTCCTGAGACTTCCGCCCGAGGTGCTCATCACAACGATGATCTCCCACCAAAAGTATTTTCCGGTGGTGGATGACACGGGCGCGTTGCTCCCCCACTTTATCACGATCAACAATACGCTGGCCCGCGATCCCGAAGTGGTCCAGCGCGGAAACGAGAAGGTGATCCGCGCCCGCCTTTCCGACGCGCGTTTCTTCTTCGAGGCCGATCAAAAAATTCCGCTTGAACGGCGGGTGGAAGACCTCAAGAAGGTCACCTTCCACACCCTTCTCGGAACGTCCTACGATAAGGTCATGCGCTTCCGGAAACTGGCGGGCTGGATTGCCGGCCGACTCAAACCGACAATCGCCGACAGGGTCGACCGTACCGCATTCCTGTCGAAGGCGGATCTGGACACCCAGATGGTGGGGGAATTCGCGGAACTTCAGGGAATCATGGGCCGGGAATATGCGCTGCTCGCCGGCGAAAATCCCATCGTCGCCAAGGCGATCCATGAACATTACCTGCCGACGGCGGCGGGCGGCAGCCTTCCCGAAACCGATGAGGGGGCCATCGTCAGCATCGCCGACAAGACGGACACGATCTGCGGTTTCTTCGGCGTCAACCTGATTCCAACCGGAACGGCCGATCCCTATGCGCTGCGCCGCCAGGCGCTGGGCATCATCAACATCATCCTTGCCAAGGGCTATGCCCTCCCGCTGGACGTTCTGCTCGCAGAGGGTCTCGCCGGCCTCGGGCCGCTGCTGAAACGTCCCGCCGAAGAAATCAAGGGAGACCTGATGGAATTCTTCAAGGGACGTTTGGAAAATCTGCTCATCTCCCAGGGCCATCCCTACGACGTCGTCGACGCCGTGCTGGCCACCGGCATCGGAAGCATGGTCGCCGCAAACGAAAAGATCCGGGCGATGGAAAACTTCAAGTCCGATGCCGATTTTCAGCCGCTCGCCGTCGCGTTCAAGCGGGTGGTCCACATCCTCCGCGGCTTCCACGACGGGGCCGTCGATCCGCGCCTGTTTTCCGGTGCGGAGGAGAAGAATCTTCATGAGGCGTTCCTGAAGATCCGCGATGCGGTGTCGAACCTCATTTCCCGGGGGAATTATTCCGGCGCGCTCACGGAACTCGCCCGTCTCCGACAACCGGTGGATGACTTTTTCGAGGCGGTTCTCGTCATGGCGGAAGATGAAAAGATCCGTTTCAACCGGCTTTCCCTGCTGGCGGAAATCTCTACCCTCTTCCACGATGTCGCCGATTTTTCGAAAATTGTGACGGAATCGCAAGGATGAGCGCCCCCGAAAGGGATAGCCAAGCGGGAATGATCCCGTTGAATGATTGCTGTTTATGATTTAGGTTCACATCGTATCCGCGTTCCGGCGCGGGCTTGCCGACGGCCTCGATTTTTGTCGCCGATTCGAGAAAATGGAGATGGTCATGACAGAAGCCCTACGAGATACAGCCGTCACGGAGCTCGAGAAGAAACTCCAGATCCGCCAAGCCCTTCTGGACATTACCAACCGAATTCACGCCGCCCAGAACATCAAACAGATCCTCGTCGATCTGAAGGACGGCATACTGAACCTGTTCAATGCCCATTCGATCACCATCTACGTGGTGGACCGGCCGCGAAACGAAATCTATTCGATGTTCCTGATCGGCGCAGAGGTCAAGGAGATCCGCGTTCCGATCAACAACCGAAGCATTGCGGGCTATGTGGCCAACACCGGGAAGGCGATCAACATCGCGGATGCGTACGACACGGAGGAATTGCGGAAAATCGACGGCGAACTGGCCTTCGATGTCAGTTGGGACAAGAAGACCGGTTTCCGCACGAGAGAGATCCTGACGGCCCCGATCTTTCACAACAAAACCCTGATGGGCGTCGTTCAGATTCTCAACAAGAAAACCGGAACCGGAAAATTCTCCGAAGATGAAACGGGGTTCCTTCAGGAAATCGCCGGTGTGCTGGGAATCGCTTTTTTCAATCAGGAGCGGTTCGCAAAGCGGAGAAAGACCCGTTTCGACTATCTGATCAGCCATGATCTTCTCACGGAGGAAGATCTGGAGGCCGCCTGGGAAGAATCGCGCGAGGCGAAAAAAACCATCGAAGAATTTTTGATGAAAAAACACAAAATCGACCGGGAGGATCTTGGAAGATCCTTCGAAGAATTCTACCATTGTAAGTTCGTGCCTTTTTCAAACAAAATGCGCATCCCGGGCGATCTGATCAACAACCTCAAGCAGGACTACCTTCGCCGGGAACTTTGGGTGCCGCTGGAAAAGAAAGACGGCGTCGTCCGGATCATCATCGACGATCCCAACAACATTCTGAAGCGGGACATGATTGAAAATCTGTTGAAGACAAAGTCCGTCCGCTATGACGTTTCGCTTCCGGACGACATCGTAAAGTTCATCAACCACTTCTTTCAATCACCCGAAGACAAGTCGAGCATCACCGATATCCTTGGAAAACTCGATGCCGAAGGGAACGAGCAGGAGGAAGAGGAGGATGTGGGAGCGATCAGTGGATCCGACAGCGGGATCATGCAACTCGTCAACAAGATCATCCTGGACGCTCAGGCCAAACGGGCCTCCGATATCCACATCGAGCCCAATGTTGCCGGAAAGAACGTCGAGGTGCGCTACCGAATCGACGGCGACTGCGCGGTTTATCAGACGCTTCCTTACAGCTACCGGGCGGCCGTGGTTTCCCGTATCAAAATCATGTCGAATCTCGATATCACGGTTCGGCGACTGCCGCAGGACGGAAAGATCAAGTTTCGCAAGCAGAACGGCGAAGAGATCGAACTCCGGGTGGCCACCATCCCGACGGCGGGAGGGGTGGAGGACGTCGTGATGCGGATCCTGGCGAAAGCGGGAGATACCCTGCCTTTAACCGCCATGGGGATATCAACGCGTAATTTCCGCGAACTCAAAACGATCCTGGAGAAGCCCTACGGGATGATTCTCGTCGTCGGCCCCACCGGTTCGGGAAAGACCACCACGCTGCACGCCGCCCTGCATGAGATCAACCGACCCGACCGCAAGATCTGGACCGCGGAAGACCCGGTGGAAATCACCCAGTACGGACTGCGACAAGTCCAGGTGCAGTCGAAGATCGGCTTCGATTTCGCCGCGGCGATGCGCTCCTTCCTGCGCGCGGACCCGGACGTGATCATGGTGGGCGAGATGCGCGATTTCGAAACAGCCAAGATCGGCGTCGAGGCGTCGCTGACGGGTCACCTCGTGTTCAGCACGCTTCACACGAACAGCGCCCCGGAAACGATCGTCCGTCTCCTCGACATGGGAATCGACCCGCTGAACTTTGCCGACGCCCTCTTGGGAATTCTGGCCCAGCGCCTCGTTCGGACCCTCTGCAAAAAATGCAAGCAAGCCTACCATCCCGACCGGAAGGAATTCGACGAAATCGTCCTGCATTACGGCGAGGAGCAATTCCAGAAACTGAACATCGTCTATGACGACAAATTCACACTCTACCGACCGAAGGGTTGCGACATCTGCGACAAGACCGGGTATAAAGGCCGGATGGGCATCCACGAACTGATCGTCGCCACGGACGGCATCAAACGTCTCGTCCAGAAACACGCGACGGTTGAGGCGATCCGCGAACTGGCCATGCAGGAAGGGATGACGACCCTGTTGCAGGACGGTATTTCCAAATCGCTCCAGGGGCTGACCGACTTCAAGCAGGTCCGGAGGGTCTGCATCAAGTAACCCCTCTTTGGTCCGACTCCCTATCTTCGTCTCAGAGCGGAATCGATATCGGAAATGACCCGTTGCGCGAACCGCGACATCGCAACGCTCATGGCCGCGGCAAGCCCCGGCGCCCCCTTTCCGGAGACGGGCGACTCAGCGCGGTAGGTCTTTTGAAAAACCACAAGCCCCGCGGATTCCTTGCGGGATAAATCCAGAAGGGTCACCGTTGCCGTGAGGAGGGCTTTCCGCTCCGCTCCTTCCCCGCTTTCGAGAAACTCCTCCACCGCCCCCTCCAGGGAGTAACGGACCTCCTCGATATCTCGCGGGGAAAGAACCGCCTGGAAAAGGTTCGCCTGGCGAAGATCGCGTCGCAGAAATTCCGTGACCATATCCGCCGGACCAACCCGCCAGCGGTGTTCGGGATAGACCTCCCGGCGGTAGGCCCCATCGCGGTACAACATGGCCAAACCGTTGTAGAGACGGTTTGCGGAAAACCGCTCCACCCGGATCATTTCCCCTGCCGCGGCTTGCCCCCCTTTGGGCGGCGGCGGATATTCCAAAACGTATTGCCGGATCAGGGGCTGCCTGCCCGTTCCGCCCAGGCAGCCGGACAATCCGATCAGCAACCCGAACAACAGCAGGATGATTCCAATCCGTTTCATCATCTGGTCGCCTCTCCTCTCTCGCCGTCATCCAGAACGGGACGACTGAAAATCAGATCCGAAGGGTTGTCATGCAGCCTGTCCAGCAGAAGTTTGAGGCTCTCGACCGCCTGGCGGATCTCATCGGTCGTCCGCTCGACATCTGCGCTGATTCCCCTGGTCTTTCTGTCCAATCCGTCGATCAGACGGCCGGCCTTTTCGGCGGTCTCCGCCGCCTTCAGGCTCTTGATTTCCTGCTGGAATACGGCAACGAGTTCACGCGCGTCGGCAATCGTCTCCCGCGACTCCCGGATTCCTTGCCTTGTCTCCTGCAGCCCTTGCCGCGTCTCCTCCAGGATTCCCTCCACCTTTCCTTCCTCAAGAACCCGGTCAATCCTTTTCAATCCCCGGTCAAGAGTGTCGGCGGTCGAATCGAGCTTTGTCAGCAAACCCTTCATCTGACTCCCGGCCAGGAAGGCTTCCGCCACCCGCAAGGTCTGTTTGAGTTGATCGGAAATGCCCTTGAGATCCAGATGTTCGATCTTGCCCATGATTTGGTCAACGGCCGTCATGATCTGTTTGCCTTGCGAGGTCTGCGAGGCGATGACCGGGTAACGGACCTCCATTCCCGAAGGGGGCGTTAGAATCGGGGTATTCTCGCCTGCCCGATCCAGTTCGATGAAGACGATCCCGGTGATCCCCGCGGCACGAAGCTGGGTCACGATGTTCTCCTCCTTGCGCACCTTGAGGGCGATCTTCATGACCACTTCGACCAGTTTGCCGTCGGCGGCAACCCCGATGCTTTCCACCTTTCCGATGTCTACGCCGCGGTATTTCACCCGCGAATCGACCTGAAGGCCCTGAACCGATTCGTCAAAATAGGTCACGTACAGCGACCCCTTTTCGAAATATTGCGACGCCCCGACCCAGATGATGGCGGCAACACCGATCACAATCCCCACCGTCACAAAAAAACCGATCATGAAATTCGAATTTCTTCTGGCCATCGCTTCACCTATTCTCCATCGACGCTTCCTCCCGGAAAAGAAAATTCCGGACCCGCGGATCGGTTTCCTTCTCCCGGAGCTCTTCCGGAGACCCCGTAGCGACGATCCCCTTCGCGTCGCGATCCAGCATCATGATCCGGTGCGCAATCCGGAGGACCAGGCCGACCTGGTGGCTGACGATCACCATCGTCGTTCCGAGACCGCTGTTGATCCCCCGGATCAGCGTCTCCAACTCCGCCGAGTTGATCGGATCGAGACCGGCCGAAGGTTCGTCGAAGAAGAGAATCCGCGGATCCAGGACCATCGCCCGGGCAAGGGCGCCGCGTTTCCTCATGCCGCCCGACAATTCCGCGGGATAGTGGTTCTCATACCCGTGCAAATTCACCATCCCCAGCTTCATCCGGACGATCAGATT
>JAQTRB010000347.1 GCA_028712015.1 Syntrophales bacterium | reverse complement strand
CCCGGTTTGAGGCGTCCGTCATTGTTCTCGACCAGAGCCTCGACCTGGAGGGAACGCGTCTTCTCATCGAGGCTGGGATGGATCATGTTCACGCGGCCGCGGAATTCTCGTCCGGGAAAGGCATCTACCTCAAACAGAACATCCTGACCCGACCGAACATTCCCCACCTCTTTTTCGTTCACGGAAAAATTCAGCTTCAGCCGATCCGTCCGGATGATCGAAACGAGAAACGTCCCATTGCGGATATAGTCTCCCGCAGTGACGCGCTTCTCCTTGATGCCTCCGGCCATCGGGGCATGGATCTTGGTCTTGGTCAGCTTCTCCTTCGCGAGATCGAGCCCGGCCCTGGCCCGATCCACCTCTCCCTGGGTCAAGGCGAGGCGTGCCACGACATCGTCGAACTGCTGCCTCGTGACCAGTTCCTCCCGGTAGAGGGCTTCCTTGCGCTGATGCTCCAATTTCGCATTGGCCTGGCCCGCCTCCGCCTGCTTGAGGATCGCCGTCGCCTGCTCCACGGCAAGCCGGTAATCGGTATCCTTGATCTCGGCCACGAGCTGGCCCCGAGAGACGGAGGAACCCTCTTCAACACGAATGGAATGGAGCACGCCATCCAATTCGGAACTGACCGTGACCGTATCGTATGGATTGAGGGTGCCGATCGACTCCACAAAAGGCCGGAGCGGTCGACTCTCCGCCGGCATGACCCTGACGTTGACGGCTCTTTCCTGAACCACCCTCTTTTCCTGTTTCTTGCACCCGATATTCGAGGAAACCCCGATACACAGAAGAATAGCCATGACCACCGAACCTGCCCGATTCTTCGCTGGTTCCAGCTTGTTTTTTCCGGTTGAAGACCACGTTCGTCGGAACATGCAAAACTCCTTCCCAAACCGTTTGTTCTATTTCGTCGCAGTTACCGCCGCAAGCAACGTCCCCACGGCCTTTTGGATACGGAGGAGGGCCAGTCGGTAGCGGTATTGCGCAGACGCCACCTTTCTCTCCGCCGAAACCAGTTGGGTATTGGCATCCATCACGTCAAGGCTGTTCGACAGGCCGAACTCAAACTGTCTTTCCACCGCGCGGTAGTTTTCACGGGCAAATACCAACTGGTCGTTGAGGAAAAGAAGAATCCCCTTCTGGGTAACCAGTTCCAGATAGCCGGTTCGAACCTCGATCACGATCCCCTTTTTCAAATCTTCATAATACAACGCCGCCTGTCTCTCTCGGGCCTTCGCCTCCGCCACTTCCGCCTTCCGAAGCCCCCCCTCGAAAAACGGAAAATTCAGCGCGATGCCGCCGTAGATGCTCTCCCGGTTCAGGCTGGACGATGCCGGATTTTGATCGGCTCCGCTATAGACGCCGGAGAGGGAAATGCTCGGCCAGAAGGCGCCTTCGGCATATTTGACCTGATCCGCGGCGATCTTCTTCTGAACCTCCATGCTTTTCAGATCCGCCCGCGTGGCGAATGCCCGTTCCTGAAAAACACTCAACGCCGGAACAGCCTCCTCGACCGGTTGGGTTTCCCGAAGCGTGAAGGCGCCTTCGATCCCCACATTTTCCGCCAGAACGGCCATGGCCAGTTCAAGACCGTTTTGGGCCTCAAGGCGGTCCGATTTCGCACCGGAGAGTTCCCCCTCCGCCCGGAGGAGAGCCGTCTTGGTGACTTCACCGATTCTGAGCCTTTTTTCGGCCGCGTCTCGATACTTCGCCAGACGTTCCAGATTGGCATCGGCAATCTCCAGGCTCTTTCTGGCCATGAGAACGTTGTAGTAGGCCGCCGCCACATAACGCAGCAGATAATCCTCGCGAATGGCCGTGAGATCATATCGGCTTTTCGCAATATTCTGTTTCGACATCTCCAGGGCCGTTAGTTCCCGGCCGCTCGTGGAGAATGTCTCGTCCACCCGAACCCCCCAGGAGGCCGCGCTCTCCGGCTGGATAATGCTTCCCGATGAAGATATCTTCTTTTCCGAATACTGCGTGACGCCGCCGATCGCGGTGAGACGGGGCAACAGATAGGAGAGAGCCTTATCATGGCCCGTCTCCGCAATCGCAAGATTTTCCTCCGCGACCCGGAGCTTTTCGGAACGGGTCAGCGCAATCCGACAAAGATCCTCCAGGGAATATTCCGCCGCTAAAAGAGCGGTCGAACCCACAGCGGACAACAAAAAAACGATCCCGCCGACCACGACGGCCGTGACGATTTTCTTCATCCATTCTCCTTGAGAACACGACGATATGACTGGAACACACCTTTGTCCCGGAAGGGTTCCGTGGATTTACTCCGCACCGGCGGGCCAAACGATTCCCATCGCCCTCTCGAGTCTCGCCCGACTGATGTTGTAATCGCCGAGGCTGTTGTCATGGTCCGATCTGGCTTTCGTCAGAAGGCTCTGGGCATCGATCACATCGGTCGCGGTGCCGACTTGCTCCCGGTACCGTTCGGTATTGATCCTGAAATTTTCTTCGGCTTGTTCGATGGCCTTTTTCGCCACCTGGACCTGCTTTGCCGCTTCGTGGAGGAGAAGGAAGGCATT
>JAQTRB010000346.1 GCA_028712015.1 Syntrophales bacterium | reverse complement strand
AAGCGTTATATAGAGGGATGACCCGGACGTGTCAAGGTGAAAAACCGGTCGCACGGCCTTTTCGGCGTCTGGCGGGATGCGAATCCGACGGGAAATAATTCTTGACAGGGTTGGGAAAGCTTGTTACGAATCCGCCATATTTTTACGGGCGTTTGCGCAGGGCGGCTCGCTCATTCCGGCCGGGTTCATTTCGGCTGCCGCACGCGGATCGGACCCGGTCATCCAGCAAGATCTTACTCAGGACAGGAAATCATAACCGCGCCGGAAGGGCTCCCTCTTTACGGAGAGATCCCCCTTCCTTAAAAAGAGAGGAAACTCAATGATCGACGAGAATCCGTTTCTGGAGCCTCTGTTGAACGGGGATACGGAGACGCTGATCCAAAAAACCCGGGAAGCCCTGGAGGGAGGCTCCGCGCCGGAGATGGTTCTGCAAGGCGGGTTGATCCCGGCCATGGGCGTGGTGGGGGAAAAGTTCCGGAGCGGCGAGGTTTACATCCCCGAGGTGCTGCTGGCCGCCCGCGCCATGAAAGGGACGATGGCCACTCTGAAGCCTTTGCTGGTTCATTCGTCGCAAAAGGATGCGGGCAAGGTGGTGATCGGCACCGTGAAGGGGGATCTCCACGATATTGGGAAAAACCTGGTCGTCATGATGATGGAGGGGGCGGGATACGACGTGGTCGATCTCGGCGCGGACGTTTCTACCGAGAAATTCGTAGAGGCGGTCCGGAATCGGAAACCGTTATTCATCGGCATGTCCGCCCTGCTCACGACGACGATGAAGGAGATGAAGCAAACCATCCTGGCCCTGGAAAAGGAAGAGTTGCGGGACCGGGTAAGGGTGATCATCGGCGGGGCGCCGGTTACCGAGCGATTCGCAAAGGAGATCGCCGCCGACGGTTTCGCGTCGGATGCAACCTCCGTCGTGGCGATGATGAAGTCGCTCGCCTGACAGGCCGTTGAATTTGAACAGCCCGCTGAAAAAGATGGTTCTACCGGAGCGGAAGCTCTTGCAGTCGCATATTCCGACGAATCGCCGTTCCCGTCCCGCGGCAGTGACGGCCGCGCAAAGATAGAGACTCCCGTACGAGGTGGCGTCATGGATATGAAGCGCGACTACTACGAGGATATTCAACTCTTCGAAAGCGGTGTGGTTCTCTTCTGGACGGTTGCGCTTCTGCTGGTTCTGTTCACCATTCCGCTCTATGCCCCCAATTACTACATCTATCTGCTGAATATGATTCTGGTCCATGTGATCCTTGCCGTGGGGCTGAATATCCTTGTGGGATCCACCGGCCAGATCTCGCTGGGTCACGCCGGTTTCTTCGCGATCGGCGCCTATGGAACGGCGGTCCTGATGGCCAAGCTTCAGATCCCTTTTGTTTTCGCCATCCTCATGGCCGCTTTTATTGCGGCCTTTTTCGGTTTCATCCTTGGCCTGCCGGCGCTGCGGCTGGAGGGTCCCTACCTGGCGATCGTTTCTCTCGGGTTCGGTTTGACCATTATGCATGTGATCGGGGGGATCGACGCCTTCGGCGGCCGGATGGGGATCAAGGTGCCGCCGCTCGATCTGGGGATTCCGCGGTGGGGCATCCCCCTGGTCCTGAAAACAGACGTCCAGAAGTACTATCTGATCCTGATCATGACGATCGTCATGG
Source organism: Syntrophales bacterium (assembly GCA_028712015.1). Taxonomy (GTDB): domain Bacteria; phylum Desulfobacterota; class Syntrophia; order Syntrophales; family UBA5619; genus UBA5619. The sequence continues at coordinate 884 of JAQTRB010000346.1, read as the reverse complement.
TGATCGGCGCCAGGAACATTCTCAAGACGCGGGTCGGCCGTTCCTTCGTGGCGATCCGGGACAGCGATATCGCCGCCGAGGTGATCGGCGTGAACCTGACCGTCTACAAGACCCTGGCCTTTGCCGTCAGCGCTTTTTATGCCGGAATCGCCGGGGGACTGTTCGGATTCGTGCTGGGATTCTTCGATCCGTTCACGTTCAACCTGATCCTCTCCATCATCTTCCTCGTGATGGTGGTCGTCGGAGGATTGGGCACCATCGTCGGGGGGATCCTGGGAGCAACGTTGATCACCTATCTTCAGTACGCGTTGCTGAAAAACATCGCGGAGGTTCCCTATCTGGGAACGCTGCTCACCGCCATATCGAAGCGGTGGTTCACGATGGTGGGGCTGGAGAATTTCAGCGGCATCGCGATCGGCCTGATCATGATCGGGATCATCATCTTCGAGCCGCTCGGAATGTTTGGAATCTGGATCCGCGTCAAGAAATACTGGAGGACGTGGCCCTTCTGATGGAAAGGGGTAAATGGCCGCTTTCCGCCGGCGAAATGGCTTTGGATCGAATCTTTCATTGCTAGGGGGGACAATGCCGTTTGGACAGCTCTTGGTGGAGGGACTGGCGATCGGCGCCTGCTACGGCCTTTTCGCCACGGCGGTGGTGATCATCTACAAAACCTCCGAGGTGGTCAATTTCGCCCAGGGCGAGATGGCGATGTTTTCCTCCTTCGTGGCCTTTCATATCCTGACGGTCTATCAATGCCCCTTCTGGCTGGCCTTTATCCTCTCCATGGTCTTCGCGGTCCTGCTGGGGATGATCATTGAATATCTGTTCCTGCGTCCCGCCAAGCATCCCAGCATCCTCGGGCTGATCGTGATCACCCTCGG
>JAQTRB010000345.1 GCA_028712015.1 Syntrophales bacterium | reverse complement strand
TTCGCCTTCGTCGGCGCGATGATGCTTGTCGTCGCGCTGCCGGTGATGATCAATCTCCGCTCCCACTCCCGCTGATTGTACGCTGCAATCCCTTTGAAAGGTTGCGTAAGGGCCGGCCGACTTTTTACTGGACAATGGAACGAATGTTCTATCCCGTGGAGGGGGATCTCGTCATCGTGGAGCGGGGGCGAGAGCCCAAGGGGGGAGATATCGTGATCGCCGAGGTCGACGGGGAATGGACCATGAAGCACTTCCGTCGGGAGGGAAAAACGGTGGTCCTGGAGGCGGCCAATCCGAAGTATCCCCCGATTCGTCCGCGGGAGGAGCTCAAGCTCGGGGGGGTCGTCACCGCGGTGATCCGGAAGTATCTCTGACTACGGCTCTTTCGGCATAAAGATCCACAGCAGGATATAGATGAGCAATCCGGTGCCGAAGCAAAAAAAGAGCAGCGAGAAGATCACCCTCCATGTCCAGGACGGGATCGGGGTGTGTCTCCCCAATCCTCCGCAAACGCCTCCGATCCAGCGGTCATCCTTCGCCTTGGATACCCGCCGCAGCCAGTTCTCTTCCGACATGTCTCCTCCCTTCTCCATCCGGCGCAACGTTCCCCGATCAACCCTTCATGGCGGACTTTCCGTTAAATGGTCAGGTCCCTTTTATACGTAAACATCGGCGGATGCAAATGATTTTCAGCCGTCTGACGGCAACCGGGAGGGGAAGATCCAAAACCCACTCCCCTCCCGATTCGGCGGCCGAGGCTGAAAAAGCAATGGAATGTGTATGAAAAAAGTGATACGGGATATCCGTGATCCATCGATCTTGATTCAATCGGGGAGGATACATTTGATGAACACCCTTTTCGGCAAAAAGACCCTCATCCTGCTCGCCTTTCTGGCGCTGCTGATTCTCGGACCGTACGGCGACAGCCGCGTCTCCGCGATCGACCGAACCACCTACAAGGGTCTCAAGACCTTCAGCGAGGTCCTCGACATGGTGGATAAAAACTACGTGGAACCGGTGGAAACGGACAAGCTGTTGCAGGGGGCGATCAACGGAATGATCAAATCCCTCGATCCCCACAGCAGTTTCATGACCGCGGAGATGTACAAGGAATTGGAGGTGGAAACGCGGGGGAGCTTTGGCGGGATCGGAATCGAGATCACCCTGCAAAAGGACGTGTTGACCGTGGTTTCCCCGATCGAGGATACTCCCGCCTACAACGCCGGGGTCAAGGCCGGCGACCAGATTGTCCGGATCAACGGAAAGTCGACCAAGGACATCACCGTCCTGGATGCCGTCAAACAGCTTCGCGGACCCAAGGATACGAAGGTGACCATCACGATCCTGCGCGAGGGAATGGCCAAGCCGAAGGATATCGAGCTCACCCGCAGCATCATCTCGATCAAAAGCGTTAAGTCGAGGGTTTATGACGACCATATCGGGTATATCCGCATCTCGGCGTTTCAGGAGCGGACGGGGGACGACCTGAAGAAGGCCCTCCGGGAGATCGAGGCAAAGGCCCGCCCGCTGAAGGGGATCGTTCTCGACATGAGGAACAACCCCGGCGGACTGCTTCACCAGTCCGTCGAGGTATCGGACGCCTTTTTGAAATCGGGCAATATCGTCTCCACACGCGGCCGGGCCAAAGGCATGGAGAGCAAGACGGTGGCAAAGGACAACGGGGATGAACCGATCTGCCCGATCGTCGTTCTGGTCAACGAGGGAACGGCCAGCGCCGCGGAAATCGTCTCCGGCGCGTTGCAGGATAACGGACGGGCCGTGATCATCGGGACCCAGACCTTCGGCAAGGGCTCCGTGCAGACCGTTATTCCTCTCGAGGACGGGGCGGCCCTGAAGCTGACCACCGCCAGATACTATACCCCCAAGGGTCGGTCCATCCAGGCGGAGGGAATCACACCCGACATCGTGATCAAACAGATCCGGCCGGGGGATGAAAAAGAGGATGCCGATCATGCGCTGCTCCGCGAGAAGGATCTGAAGGGTCACATCAAATCACCCCAAGAGAACGACGCCAAGGCGGAGGAACCCAAGAAGGAAACGGACAATCTGGATCGGGACAGTCAATTGAAAAATGCGATCGATATCCTGAAAAGCTGGGATATCCTGAAAAAGAATTCCAAGGGATAATCGGCGCCGGCAATATGGAGAATGGAACAGGTTATCCAAAAACGTGAAACGATTTCCGTTCCGGGCAGTGATCATCGTCGCCGCCCTCATCGCGGCGGTTTTTCTTTTCCTGGAAAGGGCGGTTCAGCGTCCGAATGATTCAACCGACCGGAGAGTCCCCGAAAGGGAAACGCCGGCGCCCGATTTTGGGCCGGCGCGGCATGGGGCCGAGGACCCCGGCCGGTCGATCGTCGTAATCATCGACGACATCGGTTTCGACCTCCGGATCGTTCAGAAACTGGCCAGCATCCCGGTGCCCATTGCCTTCGCCGTTCTCCCGTACACCCCCCATGCCGGGGAAGCGGCCCGGCTTCTGCATGCGGCCGGAAAGGAGATTCTTCTCCATCTGCCCATGG
>JAQTRB010000344.1 GCA_028712015.1 Syntrophales bacterium | reverse complement strand
AGGTCTCGAATATCCTGGGAAGGCGGCGTGTAGCTCCTCCCGTATCCGGGCGTGTATTTGACCAGCGGACGGCGGTACGGAAGGCCCGATCCCATCGCGTAACCAATGGCATGACCGACACCCGAATCGGGAACACCGGCAACGAAATCCGCTTCAACCCGATCGCCGCGGGCCATGGCCCGACCGCATCGCTCCCTGGCGTTTTCGACGCTGATTCCCTCGTAAATCGCTGACGGATCCCCGGTATAGATCCAGAGAAAGGCGCAAACATGTTTCTCCCCGCCGGCTTCGCGCTCGATATGAATCCCGTCGCGGTCCAGACGGACGATCTCACCGGGCCCCAGCGATCGGCTCAACTCATAGCCGAGGTTCGCAAAGGAACTCGATTCGGTCGCAGCCGTGTAAGATACCTCCGCTCCGGCGGGTGAAACCTCTGCCCCGATCGCCAACGGGAAACGGCCGTAGCGATCGCGCGCCGCATAAATCCCCTCCCTGGCCATCAACAGGAGGCAAATCGATCCCTCGACGGCCTGCTGCATCCGTGCAATGCCGTCGACGATCGTTTCGCCCCGGTTGATCAGCTTTGCGACCAGTTCGACATTGTTGATGCCGCCGTCCGCCATTTCGCTGAAGGAACCCCCTTCCCGGAGCAGCCTGCGCGTCAGTTCATCCTTGTTGGTAATCAATCCGACGGCGGCCAGCGCGTACGTTCCGAATTTCGAACGGATGATCAGGGGCTGCGGCGATTCGTCATCAATCGCCCCGATGCCCATCCGTCCCGTCATTCCTTTGTAATCCTCTACGAACCGGGATTTAAACTGTGCCTGGCTGATGCTGTGAATGGCGTGGCTGAATCCTCCGTCCCCAAAAACCGCAAGTCCCGCATTCTCCGTTCCGAGATGAGAATGGTAGTCCGTTCCATAAAAAAGGGTTTTTGCACAATTTCCTTCCGATACGACGCCGAAGATCCCACCCATGGTTTCACCTGCTCCAAGATTCAGCCGCGAGAGAAAAAAGCCCCTTTTTCATGACTTTTCCTTGTTGGATCGGTATTTTTCCTGCATTTTATAAAAAACGATCTCGGGCACCAACCCTTTGACGGACCCTCCCAGGCTCGCCGCCTCGTTGATGATCGTCGAACTGGTGTAAAACCATTTGTATCCCGTCATCAAAAATACGGTCTCGATATCCCGGTTCAAGCGGCGGTTGATCAGTGCGAGCTGGAATTCATATTCGAAATCCGAAAGGGCGCGCAGCCCGCGGAGAATGACGCTTGCCCCGGCTCCTTTGACGTAATCCACCAGCAAACCTTTGAAACTGTCCACGCGGACATTTTTACAGTCCCGGATTACCTCTCCGATCATCTCGATTCGTTCATCAACGGAAAATAGTGAATTTTTGTTGGGGTTGTACGCGACCAACACGATCAGTTCGTCAAACATCCGGAGGCCTCGTTTGATGATATCCACGTGACCGTTGGTGATCGGATCAAATGATCCCGGATACACTGCGATCTTCTTCATCGACATTTCCCTCGAAGTTCATTGTAAAAAAAGACAACACCGTATCGCCGTATGTTCTCTGGTCGGCAACCGATATTTTTCCGATCGGCAACTCCGGCGTTTCCCTCGTCGAATGCTGCAAGATGACGATGCCGTTGGGCGTCAACAGATCCCCTTGGGCCAGCCATCGGATGGTCTTTGCGACAAACCCCTGTTCGTATGGCGGATCGCAAAAAACAATATCGAGCCGCTCTCCTTTTTGATGGATTTCCGCCAGTCCTCGTTCCGCGTCCTTCGCGATGACCGCCGCCTTCTCTGCGCATCCGCAGAGAAGGAGATTCGTCCGGATCGCTTCGACAAGACGAATGTCTTTCTCTACAAAGAACGCGTAACGCGCGCCCCGGCTCAGCGCCTCCAGTCCGACATTCCCGCTGCCGGCAAACAGATCCAGAAATACCTTCCCATCCACGGAGCGCAGAATGTCAAACAGGGATTTTTTAACCCGATCGGCGGTCGGCCGAATTCGACATCCTCCGGGGAAGCGGACAGGCCTCCCCCTGGCCTCACCGCCGATGATTCTCATAGATACTTGCGGATCAAGATTTCGGCAATTTGAACGGCATTGAGCGCGGCGCCCTTGCGGATATTGTCCGCCACCACCCACATGTTGATGCCGTTGGGAATGGATTCGTCCTCGCGAATTCTTCCCACCAGTGTCTCATTCCGGCCGGCGGCATCAATCGCTTGCGGATATCGCTTCCCTTGGGGATCGTCCACCACAAGAATCCCCGGCGCGGCCGAAAGGATCCGCCGAACCTCATCCGGAGTGATTTTCTTTTCCGTTTCGATATTGATCGATTCGGAGTGTGCATGGAAAACAGGCACCCGGACCGTCGTCGCTGTAACCGCGATCGATGGTTCGTTCAGGATCTTCTTGGTTTCGTTGACCATCTTCATCTCTTCCTTCGTATAGCCGTTGTCCATGAAGACGTCGATATGAGGCAGGCAGTTGAAGGCAATCCGGTATGGATAGACTTTTACGACCG
>JAQTRB010000343.1 GCA_028712015.1 Syntrophales bacterium | reverse complement strand
CGATGATCCAGTACCAGAAGGCGGCGGTCCAGCTGTAGTTGTCCACCAGCCAGCCGGTGAAAATGCCGGTCATCGCGGCGCCGAGATAGCCGAAACCGTCGATGAAACCTGCGGCCGAAGCCGCGGCCTTGCGGCCGGCGAAATCCTGCGCCGCGTGTCCCACCATCAGCACGTGGGCCCCGTAGGTGCAGAACCCGATCACCGCCAGGTAGATCAGGGATAGGACCCATGCCCCCTCAGGCGCGTAGTAGAACAGATAGGAGAAGATGGCCAGGCCGAAGAGGCAGAGGCAGATAACCGGGGCCCGGCGATTTTGGAAGAATTTGCCGGTGGCCCAGCCGCAGAAGATGGAACCCGCCGAGCCGGCGAGAGGCAGGACGGCCACCGAAAGGCCTGCGCTGCTGATCGAGGCCCCCTGGACTTCAATCAAGAAGACTGGCGCCCAGTAGAAGAAACCGTAGCGGATGATGTCCAGGCCGAAGAACGCGATGGCAACGCCCCAGATGCGAGGATTGGTCAAGCACACCTTGACCGTATAGCCGAAACCCATGTGCTTGTCAGCGGTGACACGGCACACCGGGGCGGATGTGGGGTCAAGCGTCGCGGGTTCGGGGGCTTCGCCCGCGGCGATCTTGCGAAGCTGTTCGATCGGCGGAAGCCCGACCTCCTCCGGCGCGTTGCGCAGGCGGATCACGAAGTGGATCGAGGAGACGAGGAAGATGATGGCCGGCACCCAGAAGAGGGCGCGCCAGGTGTAATTCGCCGCCAGATAGGAGGCCAGAAGCCAGGCGACCGCGTTTCCGATCTGGTAGCAGGAACCCATCAGACCCATCCATTTCCCGCGCTGGGAGACGGTGAACCAGTTGGCCATGGTCTTGACCTGGGGCGACCATCCCATGGACTGGAAGTAGCCGTTCAGGCCCCAGACGACCAGCATGAAGCCGAACGCGGTGGAAAAACTGAAAACGATGTTGAGCAGGGCCGAACCCACCATCCCCACGAAGACGAGCTTGCGGGCCCCGTATTTGTCTCCCAACTGGCCGTTGACGAACTGGCCCAACGAATACATGATGAAAAGGGCCGTGCCCAGCAGGCCCAGCAGGGTTTTGGAGTAGCCGAACTCGTCGGAGAGGCCGGGCAGCGCGAAGGATATGTTGGCGCGGCACAGGTAGTATGAGGCATAGGTAAACCAGATGGTGACGAAGATCCTGACCTGCCAGCTCTTCCAGGCGGAAAGGACATCCGTTCTGCTCATTTTGCCGACATCGTATTGCGTCAATGTGCTCATAGATCTCCCTCCATTTTTTTCCCGAATCGGGTGGTTTGAGAATCCTTTCTGTCAATTCCGTCGAGGGTTTATCTCAGCTTACCCTGCAGAATGAGTTTGGGTTTATCCTTGGCCACCAGAGATCCCAAGGCCGCCTTCACCCCCACCGGATTGGGCATGGGTTTGCCGCCCGGATTGAGATAGATTCCCGCCGCCACGTAGCGCTTGTAGATGTTCTTTTTGATCGTTCCCTTGAAATCCACTTCTCCCTTCTCGTTGACCGTGAGAACATGGGGCGCTTCGCCGATGCCTTCGAACATCAGGCTTTTCTCGTTGACGAAGAAGGCGGTGTAGATGCCCTTGGGATCCAGTCCGGCGATCCGGATGGCGACGTCGGCACCGGTGGCGGTGTTGATCGTGAGCGTGCCCTTCGCCTCTCCCTTGACGCCCTTGGCCTGAACCAGAGCCACCTCCTTCAGGTCGCCCGACTTGGGCGGATCGGCGGCCAAGGCCAAGCCAACCCAGACCAGCGCCAGCGCCGCGATCAAAATGACTGAAATTTTTTTCATAACGACACCTCCCTTTCTGAAAATTGATGTTGTCTTATCTCCTGTCGTTGTTTTCGGCATCCATCGTCTCGGGACGGGAACGCCCCATTCCATCGGACCCCGCGCCGCGAAACGATCCAACGGAAAGGCCCCAGAACCAGACACCCTTTTCGTGTCCGGTTCATACGGTTATCAATAAACCCCGTATTCGTGATAGGCCTCGAACAGGGCCGCCACGTTCTCGATTGCGGTGTCCGCCTGGATATTATGGGACGTTCCGAAAATGTAGCCGCCCCCGGCCTTGCCGTTGTCCGCGGCGTACTTCACCATCTTTTTCACATCCGCCGGTGTGCCCAGCGGAAGGATCTGCTGGATGTCCATGCCGCCCTGAAAGGAAAGGTGCTTGCCGAACTCCTTTTTCAATCGTTTGATATCCATGTTCGTGGCCTGAGGCTGCAGTGACTGGAGGCAATCCAGGCCGTTTTCGATCATCAGCGGAATGAGGGCGTAGACGTCCCCGCAGGTGTGATACATCACCTTCAAGCCGTATTTGTGCGCAATGTCGCAGTATTTTCTGAACCCGTCGGCAAAATACCGCTTCCACATGCCGGGACTCACGAGAGGTCCGCTTTGGCCTCCCATGTCGTCGCCCATCATGAACATGTCCATCTCCTCGGCGCCCGCCGCGAAGACCTTCGGGTTGTAATTCACGAAATAGTTGACGATGTGGTCGCGGATGC
>JAQTRB010000342.1 GCA_028712015.1 Syntrophales bacterium | reverse complement strand
ACTCCAAGCATCTGGCCACATGACAATGGTCCTCCTCCGACCACTCGATCCGGTATGTATATTTCTCGATATCACTCTTCATTTTTCTTCGCCTCCATTTTCTCGATGGCTTTTTCCACGTCTTTCACCTGGTAGAATTTCGCTATCTTATCTTCTCCTTGCAGTTTTATCCTCGGGTCGCCTTTCCAGGGTGTCTTGAAGATGTAATGACTTCCGCGAATCCTTGGTTTACCGAAATATTTCTTACAAATCTTCAACGGATCGGCAAATAAGACATTCCGAGGATTTTCCAGATGACCCCTGTCTTTGTCTTTCGTGGATAGTATGATAGCGTATATGCTATCACTTGTCAAGATACGAAGGGGTTCTAACGACCTGCAACAAAAATCAAGGCATCTGTCGTCCCCGGCAGTAGTCGCGGAAGTTGTTCACCGCCGTGAAAAACTCCCGCATCAGGATGACCCATATGTACCGACCCCGCCCCGTCAGTACGATCTCGGGCGGTCGCCAAGACAAAGCGCCGATCATGAAAAAGGCCAGGAGATCCGGCCAGAGAAGGCGCCAAAAAACGCCTTTGTACCCGCTCCTCAGCTCCGCGACGTTCAGACGGGTCCCGAAGAGTTTCATCAGAAAGTCGTAGCGGATCCGTTCCCGGAGGGAAAAATCCCGGGAGGCCGAAAGCGGCAGCTCCCCCCGGTCGATCTGGGCGATGTAGCCGCGGATGTCGAAGGTGTTCGCATAGCAAACGCCGTTCAGGTAGCCGATCGAACCGCTGCCCAAGCCCGCGTACTCGCCGTAATCGACGATGTACTCGTCGATCATCGCCGGCTTGCGTGAAAAGCACCAGGCGGAGGAAAAACGGTATACAGGGACGAGGCCATCGACGATCCGGCGATAGAAGCGCGCCTCCTGACGATCGTCCACCCGTCCGAGGGTTTCCATCACTTTCTGCCGGGTCGAATCGGAAACCATCAGCGGGTACCAGGTCACCTGGTCGATCCCGATCCCCGTCAGGATCTCCAGGTCGCGGTCGATCATTTTCTCGGACTGGGTCGGAAAATTGAAGATCATGTCGGCATTGAGCGTCCCGAACCGCCCGAGGGCGTTGCGGAGCCTCTCGGCGATTTCGAAACCGCTCCCGTACTTGTCGAAGCGGTCCATCTTATGAAGCAGGCCGTCGTCGAAACTCTGGACGCCGACGGAGAGCCGGTCGACACCCGCCCGTTGCAGCGCCGTCAGGCGATCTTCCGTCAGATGGTTCGGATTCGTTTCGACCGACAGTTCCTGGATGGAAAAGACGCCGCGCGCAACCGCGATCGTCTCTTCCAGCTCGTCGATCAGGACCGTCGGCGTCCCGCCGCCCACGTAGACCCCCCCGAAATCGTACCCCAGGTCGCGGTAGAGGAGCAGCTCCTTGCGGAGCGCCCGGAAATAGTCGCGGCAGAGATTCTCCTCAAAAACGAAGCGGTTGAAGGAACAATAGGGACAGATCCGTTCGCAGAAAGGGATATGGAGATAGAGGAGGCGGGGTCGCGCATCGCCGGGGGACGGAACATGGGGGACGCCCCCTCCCTCGAAACGCATCGCCCGGGAAAATTCGCGCCGCGCCTTGGCTGCAATGATGGAATTGATCAATGTGGCCGATCCCGAAAAATCGTTCCCGGGAAAAACGGTCCCGAAGCCGTCCGGAGCGGCAAATCGTTCGCTCCGTTCCTCCGCAAAGCGGGAAGCGGGACGAAAATTAACAGACATTCCCGGATTCCGCAAGGACCGAATTGGCGATCCCTTGAAATCCCCGGCGGCGGATGATATAGATCCCACAGAAATTTTGAAGGAAGGAAACATGGCCCGTCACAAGATTTTGACCCTCTGGAATGGGGAACAACTCAATGAGCAGGACACCAAGATCCTGCGAACGCCTTGCAGCGAAGCGCCCGTCCCGTTCAACGCGGAAACGAAGCGGGCCGTACGGGCGCTGGCGGAGGCTTTCCTGGAGCGGGACGATGCCGTAGGGCTTGCCGCCCCGCAGATCGGAATCGGCAAACGGATCATCGCCTTCAAGATCAGGAACTTCGAAGACAAGGACCCCTCCACCCGGAAAGAGGACTTCGAAATCCTCGTCAACCCCCGGATCACCCAGAAACGAGGAGAACCGGTCATCGGCGAGGAAGGTTGCCTCTCCTGTCCGGAGATCCGCGTGGAGATCAGCCGTCATCCGGAGATCAAGGTTCGCGCCTGCGACCTCGATGGGAAAAAGGTGAGCAAGCGATACCTCGACTTCGCCGCGCGCGTCGTCCAGCACGAGATGGACCACCTCGACGGAAAGCTGATCGTCGATTACGACGGATCGGTTTTCATACCGAAAAAAAGCCAGGGCTTCTTCGAAAAATTTTTTCAGAACAAATAGGGATTCCTTCCCCGCGCGGGAGGCTCTCCGGAGATTGACGAGGAAGGGATTGACTCCCCGGCCTGCCGGCCGGGGAACCGGGGAGGAGTTTCTTCAACTGATCAGCGTCTTGAGTGCATCGACCACGGGTGCGGTGAAGAGGGACACGAAG
>JAQTRB010000341.1 GCA_028712015.1 Syntrophales bacterium | reverse complement strand
CAGGAACGATCTCCATATCCCGGATGGAGCATTGTTTGCTCAAATTGTCCGAGCGGCCTTTGCTCAACGAAGAAAAACCCTCTGGAACAATCTCCGCCGGACCGGTCTGGAGGAGAGTAATGTGGCCTTGATATTCGAGGGGAGTCAAATCGACCGAACACGAAGGGCGGAGACGCTGTCGGTTGATGAGTTTTCACGTTTGACGAGGGCATGGATCGAGAACAATACCGCCGACAGGCCCCAAAGTTCGCCACCAAAATAACTTGACATTCGGGAAAGCGACTGTTAGTGGAATGGAAAACGCTTGGATCTGGAAACGGACCGGGACGTAAGGCTTTTGAGACAATAGATATCCGTGAGGCCTCTCGTCTTTGGCGAAGAGGCTTTTTTTTTGAGAGGGGCAAATGAAGATCATTCGATCCGTGAGAACGATGCAGAATTTCGCTGAGTCGGTGCGATTGCGAGGCGGAAGAATCGCCTTTGTCCCGACGATGGGATTTTTTCATGAGGGACATCTGAACCTGATGCGAATGGGACGAAAACGGGGGGATTGCCTCGTTGTCAGCATCTACGTGAACCCCACCCAATTTGCCCCCAACGAGGACTTGGAAACCTATCCCCGCGACTTCGAAAGGGACCGGATCCTTGCGGAAGCGGTTGGCGTGGATGTTATCTTTTATCCGGACAATAGTGAAATGTATCCCGAAGGTTATCAGACCTTCGTCGATGTCAAAGAGGTAACAAGGAACCTCTGCGGAATGTCGCGCCCCCTTTTCTTCCGGGGAGTGACGACGGTATGTACCAAACTCTTTCACATTGTAAAGCCGCACGTCACAATATTCGGGAAAAAGGATTTCCAGCAGTATGTCACGATTCGACATTTGGTCCGCGATTTGAATATGGATATTGACGTCGTCGGCATGAATACCACGCGGGAATCCGACGGATTGGCGATGAGTTCAAGAAATAACTATCTGAATCCGGATGAGAGAAAGTCCGCCTTGAGTCTGAGCCGCGCGCTTGTGTTGGCGGCAAATCTTTACAGCCGAGGGGAACGGAACGCCGAAAGAATTTTGGAAAAAGTTCGGGAAGAGATCGGGAGTTACCCGTATACCGAGATTGATTACGCTAGAATTTGCGATACATCGACCATGAAAGACGCACCCCATATCGAGGGAGAATGTGTGCTGGCCCTCGCGGTCAGGGTCGGTAAGACGCGGTTAATCGACAATCTCGTTTTTGGCGACTCGTTTGCGTTCGACGAATGCCGTTCCACGGTAGAGCAGGAGGACGCGGAAGAGGTTTTCGATCAATCCGAAATTTCGTCGAGCCACGGCAATGTATGCCGTCCTGCGGGATAAAGAGGGGGTCCTTTCGTTACGCCGACGTTTAATATGTCATGATCCCCGAGGCATCGCCCGCCATAAGACCGCCGCCGAAAAGATCTCCTCCCTGCGAAAGAACTCCAAACAGGACAGGGTTGACGACATCGCATTGCGGTGTTGATTTCAAATGTGACCCACAATCAGGCCAAGCAGCCGTCTTCTCTGGCTATCTTCGAGGCAAATAAACCATTGAAACTATATTTTTATTCTGATATGCAGGCCGCGTAAAAAAACAATCGTATCCAGGTTAGACCATGCTGAAAAAGAAGATGAAGCGTATTTTTCTGACCGGTCTCGCCGTGGTAATCCCGGCCGGCGTGACCATCTATATCCTCATTTTCATCATCAATGTGATGGACAACCTTTTGCGGGTCATTCCCTCGCAATATCATCCCGATCACTTATTGGATGTTCACATCCCGGGACTGGGGGCTATTTTCACGGTCCTGTTAATCTTCATCTGCGGCCTCATCACAACGAGTTATTTCGGGAAACGTATGATTGTTGTCGGCGAACAACTCGTTGGAAGAATCCCGTTCGTGCGGAGTATCTATCAGGCCATCAAGAAGATCGCCGACAGCTTGCTGATGGACAAGGCGAAGAGTTTTAAGAGCGTCGTTATGGTTGAGTATCCGCGGCGGGGTATCTACAGCATCGGATTCATTACCGGGACACCCAATGGGGAAATCCAGAAAACGATCGGTCGAGATACGCACTGTATCAGCGTTTTTATGCCGCTTGCCCTTACGCCGACAACGGGGTTTTTCATCATGGTTCCGAAGGATGAACTGATCGAACTCAGTATGACCGTTGAAGAGGCGTTTACCTTGATCATTTCCGCAGGCATCGTCACACCGCGAGAGCGCCTCCGAGTCGCCGGGCAGGAAAACGTCGCAGAGAAAGGGAAAGACCTGTTTCCGAAGATGGACCCCGGACGTGTCCTCGAGACTGATCCGGATGTGATTCGATGATCGTTCAAAGGAGAAGGGATATGAAGTTTTTGACAGTGGATCCAAAGCTGCCTTACAAAATCGGTGATCCGTCTTTGGCGGCCTGGGGAAGGGAGGAAATCCGTCTTTCCGAGAACGAGATGCCGGGTCTGATGGCCGTCCGTAAAAAGTATGGTCCGAGTAAACCTTTGGCCGGGCTAAAAATCATGGGAAGTCTTCACAT
>JAQTRB010000340.1 GCA_028712015.1 Syntrophales bacterium | reverse complement strand
CGCCGCTGCGTTTTCTGGAGGACCAGCCGATCAGCAGCGGAATCAGCGGAATGTAAGAACCGACCGCGCCGGCGCCCACCCAGAAGGCCAGCAGCAGGAGGAGCGGAAAGGAAGAGACGAATCCCAACGCGATCATGGCCAGTCCGACCACGGCAACGGAGAGGTTGATCGTGGAGGCCATGCCCCAGCGCTTCACGAAGGCGCTGGCGATGTAGGCAAACAGCAGATAGCCCGTGAGGATGGCCACCTGAAAGAATCCCATGTGGGTGTTCGTCAAACCCAGATCCGTTTTCATGCCGGGGAGGAGGGCCGTGTAGGCGAAACGGCCGAATCCCAGCGCCGTGAGCTGGATCAGAAAGCCCAGGACGAGAACGACGATGAGATGTCTTTTCCCGTTCGCCGGGTCGGTGGGATGCAGGTTCGGCATTTTCCCCATCAGGTCGTCACCATTGGATCGCGCCCGGGTTCGGCAACGGTCGCCGGCGGCAGCGTCCGCCAAACGGTTTGCGCGCAAGGATCCCGTCCCTGCCGGGACTATGTCTTGCCATTTTCCTTTTCCTTCCGGCGGCTTCCCGCGTAAAGCTCATACTCCAGAAGACGGCACTCGATCTCGCCGTTGAAAAAGGGGGTGCGTCTTGTCGTTCGGAGTCCAACCTGTTTTCCCAAGGCGGTGTTGCCGGTAAAAATATAGCCGCGGTAGCCGCTGCAACTCTGTTTGAAAAAATCTCCGATCTGGCGATAGAGACCGGTCAGGGCCGGGAAATCGCCGGTTCGTTCGCCGTAGGGGGGGTTCAGAACAACCACGCCGCCTCGCTCCGGAATGGGCGTTTCCTGAAACGGGCAGACGGAAAATTCAATTCGCTGTTCCACGCCGGCCGTTCGGGCGTTTTGTCTCGCCGCGGCGACCGCCCGCGGATCGATATCCGTGGCGATGATCCGCGCTGCCGTTTCCCTTTGCGCGTTATGCGCCGCCGCCCGGATTGCCCGCCAGGCGGCCGGGTCGAATCCGCGCAGATGGATAAAGCCGTAGTTGCTCCGGAGGAGGCCCGGCGCCTTTCCTTCGGCGAAAAGTGCCGCCTCGATCGCGAGCGTTCCGCTGCCGCACATCGGGTTGATGAAATTCCTCCGTCCGTTCCATCCGGTCGAGAGAATCACGGCCGCGGCGAGTGTTTCCTGCATCGGCGCCGCGAGTGGAATCTTCCGGTAGCCCCGTCGGGAGAGGGGCTCCCCGGAGGTGTCGAGGTACAGGGAAACCGCGCTTCCCTTCCAGAAGACATGGACAACCGCCCGGTCCCGATCGGGTCCGGAATCGGGCCGCACGGCGCATTTTTCCAACATCCGGTCGACGATCGCATCCTTTGCCTTCCGGTTGACGAACCGGGCGTCGCTGATCGATGCCGTGTCCGCCGTCGAGGTGACGCAGAGATAGGCATGCTCCCCTCTTTCGTGGAGAATCTCTTCCCAGGGGAGTTTTCGCAGGTTCCGGTACAACTCTTCCGGATTTTCGGCCGGGAAGTCCGTCAGATGATAGAGGACCCGATGGCCCGTCCGGAGATGGAGGTTCAAGAGCATCGTATCGGCGAGCGTACCCTCCGTTTTGACGACGGCCTCTTCCTCCGCAAGGACGGGAAACCCCAGGGCGAGGAGCTCCCCCGCAAGCCGGGGAGGAATCCCCTTGGGACAGGTGATCAGGATCTTGCTTTTCCGTTTCCAGTCCGTCATGGATTTCATGGTTGTTCTGTTGTCGGCTTGGGGCGCCGGGGTGAGATCCCGCCGCCCGCCGTTCCGGGATTCTGCTGCGTCGGATTTCAGGTGATGTAGCACAGACGGCCGGCAATGCAAAGAAAGAAAGGATGCGGGAAATCGGAAAAAGGTTGATCTCGGGATGGGAAATCGGTAAAGAATTGGATCGTTCGGAGGCGTGTGGAAGAGGATGCTCGTTCAGATTTATGAAATTCAGGAGCCTCGGGAAGCGGAGCGGCTCATCGAGATGGGGGTGGATCGCATCGGGGGCGTGATCCTCTCGCCGGAGGCGTGGAAGATCCCCTCCCTGCGGGAGGTTGTCCGGCTGGTCCGCGGGTCGGGAGCCAAGAGCAGTTTGATTCCGCTGCTCATCCGGGAAGACGAGATCCTCCGCGCGCTCGACTACTATGAGCCCGATTTCGTCCATTTCTGCGAATGGATTCCGCTCGATCCGGAGCGGGGCCCGAAGAGGGAGGCGATTTGCGCGGAGATGGTCCGTCTCCAGAACGTCGTTAAAAAGGAGTTTCCCCCGTTCGGGATTACCCGCTCCATTCCCATTCCCCAGCCGGGCCGAATCGATGCCGATACCATTCGGGAGACCATTCTGGAAATTGCCCGCACGCTGGAGCCCTGCACCGACTGTTTCATGACCGATACGCTGCACGGATCCTCGGGAGAGGGCGTTTCCGAACCGGTGGCGGGTTTCGTCGGCATCACCGGAGAAATCTGCGATTGGGACTTGGCCGCGGCGCTGGTCTCCGCGAGCCGCATTCCCGTGATCCTGGCGGGGGGCATCGCTCCCGAAAATGTCCGTGAAGCCA
>JAQTRB010000339.1 GCA_028712015.1 Syntrophales bacterium | reverse complement strand
CGCCGGCGCCTCTCTGCACAGCGTTGTATGCCATGGTCAAGGCGTCGAGTTCAGGGATCTTTTTGCCGCCCGCCATCACGATGGGCACCGGGCAGGAGGCGGTGACGGTCTCAAAATCCTTCTCCACATAATACGTCTTGATATAATGGGCGCCGAGTTCCGCGCAGATGCGGCAGGCCAGACGGAAATACTGGGCGTCGCGGGCCATGTCCTTGCCCACCGCGGTAACCGCCAGGGTCGGAATGCCGTAGCGGGTACCCATATCGACGAGTCGCGTCATATTGATGATCGACTGCCGTTCATACTCGCCGCCGATAAAAACCTGCACAGCCATGGCGCAGACATTCAGGCGTATCGATTCCTCAATATCAACAGCGATATCTTCATTGGACAGCTCCTTGAGTATGCTGGCGCCCCCCGACGCCCTCAGCACGATCGATGGAGAAATGGATGGGGGCACGACGCTTCGGAGAATCCCCCGCGTCAGCATCAGGGTATCCGCGTACGGAACCAGGGGAAGGATATTGATATCGACCCGCTCCAGCCCGGTGGTCGGTCCCTGAAAATAACCGTGATCGATAGCCAGCATAACCGTCCGGCCGGAGACCGGGTTGAATATCCTCGCCAGCCTGTTTTTCATCCCCCAATCGAGGGAATTCGATCCCTTGAGGAAAAAACCCTCCGCTGTCTGGGGTCTGTCCGTGTAAAACATCTTGGCCTCTTTGATTCCATCCATATCCGCCATTCTCTTCTCCTTTTCATCCCCTCGCCGGGGAATTTCAGCATCATGATCGGCCTCGTAATCTGGCACATTTTTCACTACGCGTCAATGGACCCCGCCTGGGCGCGAACAGGGCGGCGCCTCGCAGATCGCCTACAGTTCCCTGATTGCGCGGGTTTCGTATTCGCCGATGAATCCCTTGTCGGCGAAACTGAAATAGTCATCGTTGCCGATGATGATGTGATCGAAGAAATTGATCCCTGTCGCCTTGGCGGCCATCATCAGGCTGCGGGTAAAGGCCTTGTCGTTTTCACTCGGAGCAGTGGCGCCGGAGGGATGGTTATGGGCAACGATGATCGACGGCGCGTTGTTTCTCACGGCAGTCTGGATGATATCCCGGATGTAGGGATTCGCCCTGTCGACGGTTCCGTAATCGATATCGATCATATTCGATACCGTGTTCTTCCCGTCCAGGAGAAGCAGCACAAACTGCTCTTTTTTCAGATCTCTCATGAGCGGCATCAGGAAATCCGCCACATCGGAGGAATGTCTGAACGCGGTCGAGGGCCTTTTCTCCTCGCTCATCATCCTCCTGCCCAGCTCGAAGGCCGCCTTGATCTGGGCGATCTTTGCCTTCTTGATCCCCGGGATCGCATTGAATTCCGAGATATCGGCTCCCCCCATGGAGCGCAGGGACCCGAACCGGTGGAGCAGTTCCCTTCCCATATCGACGGCGCTCCTACCGGGGGTCCCCGTCCTGAGAAGGATTGCCAGAAGCTCGGCGTTGCTGAGGGCGTGTTCCCCGTATTTGAGCAGCTTCTCACGGGGGCGGTCCTCCTCCGACCACTCGCGGATGGGAACAGGATAGCTGACTTTCTTGTCTTTTCCCATCACATGCCCTCCGGGTTCTCGGTGCGAAGTGTAATACGGGAGCCCTCAAATAGCAATCGACAAAAACCGGGGAAAATGATTATTATCAGTTGAAAAAACAGGTAACATACGGTATAGGGATGCTCAATGCATGGAGTTGACGGTGCTTCAACTCTGTGCATTACTGTTTTTGGAGCAGTCGATCACAGAAGGTGTCACCCGGAGAAGAGAACATGGATAAATTCCCTATCACCCGCGCGGGGTTCGAACGATTGAAGGAAGAGCTGGACCGCCTGAGGAAGGTCGAGGTGCCCGCGAACATACGGGATATCGAAGAAGCGAGAGGCCATGGCGACATCTCGGAAAACGCGGAGTATGCCGCCGCCAAAGAGAGGCAATCTTTTATCCAGGGAAAGGTGCAGGAACTGGAGAATAACCTGGCGCAGTCGGCTATCGTTGATCTGAAGGATCTGACCGATGAGATGGTCGTTTTCGGATCGACCGTCACCATAGAGGATATAAACACGGGAGAAGTAACCTGCTATCGGTTGGTGGGTCCCTTTGAGTCGGACATGAGCCGGAACCAGTTATCCGTCACGTCTCCCATCGGGAAAGCCCTCATCAGAAAGAAGCTGGGAGATGAGGTCAGGGTCAACACCCCGGGCGGGGTGAGAGAATTTGAGGTTGTTGATATAGCCGTAGAATAATCTCCGCATTTCCTCCGGAGGGACGTCGCCTAGGCTATTTTCCACGTGGTGGCTGTGGGGGTATCCTTGAGGACAATCCCCTTGGCGGCCAGAAGATCCCTGATTTCATCGGCGCGGGCCCAGTTCTTTGCTTCCCGGGCCTTTTCCCTCTCATCGATCAGCCGCTCAACATCTTCAACATCCAGTCCCCGTTTCTTGACCTCCCGCTCCTGATTCTTCGCGATATAGTCATCGGGGTCTTCGAGAAAGAGCCCCAGCACCTTCCCCACC
>JAQTRB010000040.1 GCA_028712015.1 Syntrophales bacterium | reverse complement strand
CCTTTCTTTGTGAACCCCGGATCCCTACCATATCCCCGGAAACAGCCTTTTTCGTTTTCGTGCAAAATCGGAATATCCGGCTATCCGGACAATGAGTATGTAACACATTAACATCAGGCAGGATCTCCGTCAAATGAAAACCATAGAAAAGCGAATCGAGGTCATTGACTTGAAGGCTCGTCTTTCCTATACTGAGGCCAGTCAATGCGGACCCTGACGGGCGCAATCGATGCGACCTTCGCGTCCGTTATACAGGTTCAAATCGAACGGAAAAACCTTTTTCCCGATCGGAGGTGAGGCACGGATGATGGAGATTCTGATCCTGACGGCGGCGGCGCCCTTGCTGGCGGGGCTCCTCTGGTTCGAGAAAAAAGAGTCCGCCCGGGGGCTCCTGCTGACGAAACCCTTCCTATCGCTGTTGTTCATCGCAGTCGCGCTGACCGGCCCGGGGAGCGATCCGACTTACTTCGGCTTGGTCCTGGCCGGCCTGATCTGCTGCCTGGCAGGCGATGTCTGCCTGATCTTCTTCTTTTCGAGGCCGCTTTTCCTGGTGGGGCTCGTCTCGTTTCTGACCGGCCATCTCTTCTATACCGTTGCCTTCTTCCTGAAGGCGCCTCCGGGGATGTCGACCTGGATCGTCGGCGTCTGCGCGATCGCGGTGAGCGGGGCCGTTTTCATGTGGCTCCAACCCCATCTGGGAAAGATGCGCATACCCGTTGTGGCCTACATGGTCATCATCACCGCGATGGTCATCGGCGCCGCGTCGCTCCTCAAGGACGAGAACGCCGCCCTTCCGGGGCGGATTCTTGCCTTTGCGGGAGCGGCGCTGTTCTACGTGTCGGATATCTTTGTCGCCCGCCACCGTTTCGTGGCGAAGGCGTACGTCAACCGTCTGGTCGGACTGCCCTTCTACTACGCGGCCCAGTTTCTGATCGCCTTTTCCATCCGATTCGTCTAAAGGCGGCCGATGTAGAGGCTGGTGATGCCGAGGGTGAGGGAGTGTCTCTCCAGATCCCGGAATCCGGCCTGGGCCATCATTCCCAGAAACACCCCCGGTGCGGGGAAGTTCAGGATGGAGTCGACCAGATAGCCGTAGGCGGCGGGGTTCTTCGAATAGAACCGGGCGATGGCCGGCAGGACGCGGTTCAGGTAGGGGGCGAAGAAGAGCCGCCGGATCCATTTCGGAGGCGCGTTCATCTCCAGGATCTGAATCCGGCCGCCGGGTACGAGAACACGCCGCATCTCCCGGAGGGCGGCGAGGCGATCCGGCATGTTCCGGATCCCGAAAGCGCTGGCGGCGACATCAAAACTGCCGTCCGGAAACGGGAGCGCCAGCGCGTCCGCCTGGAGGAGGTCCAGCCGCCCGGCAAGGCCCCGCTCCACAATCTTTCTCTGCCCCGGAACGAGCATCTCCCGGACGAAATCGATCCCTGCCACCCGGATGTTGAGATGGCGAAGCGCCGCATCGATCGCCAGGTCCGCCGTCCCGGTTGCCACGTCCAGCAGCCGGAAGGTGTCGAAGAAAACCATCTTCCGGGCGGCAAAACGACGCCAAGCGACGTCGCGACGGAGGCTCATCAGATGATTCAGGAAGTCGTACCGGCCCGGGATCGTTGCGAATATTTCCCGGACCATGCCGATGTGCTCCTCGCGGCCGATTCCGGCCACCGGCGGGTAGCGATCCTCATCCTTCATGCCCCAACACTTCCCCCTGAAATCGGTAAGAGGCCCCGCACCCGGGCGCATCTCTGATACATCTGAATTTCTCTTGAACCCCGGCAATTTGTCATTCTCGTGAAAACGGGAATCCCGTTTTTCAAGAGCTTCCGGATTCCCGTCTGCGCGGGAACGACACGGAAGGGGCGTTTTTCAAAGGTCTTTCTGCTGCGAAGCGCCGGGAACCGGATCCCGGAAGCAACCCGTCAATCGCAGTCGAGCTTTTCCTGATGCGGTCAGCCGTTGTCGTCAAAGACCTGGGCGTACAGGGCGTCGAAACCGTCCTTCCCCGCGGCAAGCAGAAGCGTCAGCGGCATGGCCTTCCGCCCCAGCGCAACCATGCGCACCGCCGTCTCGCGAATGTCCCACTGGGCATGACCGTCCGCCCGGACGCGGGCAAGGTGGTAAAGCTCGCGGGCGCTGACCCGCATCAGCACCCGACGCCGGTGGGCGTTGGTCAGGATATAGGCCGCAGCGGCGGGCGCCCGCCGGCGGATCTGCTCCCAGGTCTCTTCCGTCCGGGCGCAGAGTTCGCGAAACTCGCCCTCCATGCCGATCTCGGCCACCGCGGGCGGTACCGTGATGCCCAGCCCGGGATCGTACCCCTGAACGGTGATTCCGGCCATTCTGTGGCGTTTGACCTGGGCGAAGCAGGTTGCGCTGATCACCAGCTCGAAGGTCAGAACCGCCTGTTCGAATTCCCGCGGGGCGGCATCATAGGCCTTCATCCGCCGGAGAGCCATCTTGACCAGCGATTCCCGCTCCTGGCGATTCATCCGCGCGGCGGCCTCCCGGCAGTCCGCGAAAGGAAGGTCCGAGGCGCTGTGGAGAATCGCCGCCAGGACCTTCTCGTCGGCCTCGGGCGTCACATCCACCAGCCGGACGAGATCCGTGCCCGCTTGGCCGGCTGAAGAATCGGACGCGCCGGCGGGAAAATGCCCCAGAATCCCGGCCGTCTCGGCCCGGAGCGCCGCGGTCGTCTCGAGATCGTAGGGGGTGGGTTCCGTGTAACGGACGAGCGACGGCGCAACCGCATGGGTCGCCTCGTAGAGACGGCGGCTGTATTCCCGGGCCTCGGCCAATGGGGAAGCGGCCAGACGCCGGATCATCAGCTCGACGTTCCGCGCGTTGACGGTCATGCCGAGCTGCGTCTCGGTGCCGAGCGGCAGACAGTACCGGGCGTCCTCCTTGGCCCATCCTTCCAGCAGCCCGCGGTTCTTCGGATCAGCGGCCAATTCCGGGTTCCGGTCGAAGACCCAGGGGCGGAGCTTCTCGTAAAGCCTGTGGTAGAAATCGTTCTGACGCCGAACGGTGGAGACAAAAGTTTTTTCCAGATCCGCCTCGCGGACCTCCGGCGGAATGACGAAGTCGTCCTGAAAAAGAACGTAACGCTGCGATTTCTCGGTGTAGGACGCAAGGCGGAACCTCTCGATCTCCTCGACCAGAAGACGGGAAACGGCCAGGACGTCGAGGTTGAAGACGGCGTGCTCCGCGATCGAGCTGTGGCCCATTTCGAAGACGATATTCCGGTTCGAGGCGCGGGCCTTTTCCACCTCGCCGCGGGCGATGGCCCGCAGCTCGGTCACCGGCTTCGGATAGCGGCTGATTCGGGCGTACGCGGCGGCAACGGTCTCGGGCGTCAGGTCCTGCCGTTCGGGATGCTGCTCCCGGAATTCCCGGATGATCTCCTGATCGATGTTGTGGCCTGCGAGAATGACCTTCATCTTCATCCACCCCCCAGAGGTTGATTCGAACCGGCATCACGTTACCATCGGCCTTGGCCGACGGCAAGAGATTCTTGTCCGCGGGAATCGGTGTCGTCCCGAGCGTCGGCTGTATCGCCTGGTGGATTCACGCCTTTTGTGTTAGCCTGTTCGGGTCCGATCCTGCGGCATCAGGATCCATGTTGGCAAGGGGGGAAAATGGGGCTGCTCCAACTGCTTATCCGGGATCCGCTGACGTTTGTGCTGTTGGCGATCCCGCTTTTATATTCCATCATCATCCACGAGTTGGCCCACGGCTGGGTCGCATCCCTCATGGGAGACCCCACGGCCCGGGTTCACGGCCGATTGACCCTCAATCCGCTGAAGCATCTGGATCCAATCGGCACCGCCATGCTGTTTATCTTTGGATTCGGTTGGGCCAAGCCGGTTCCGGTAAACCTCAGCCTGATCCGAAACACCCGCATGGGACTGATCTGGGTCTCTTCCGCGGGGATCATCGCGAATCTGCTTTTCGCCTTTCTGGCCATCCTGTTGCTGCGCCTGCTCTCCCCAACCTCTTTCGAATCGATCGAACTGCTGCTCTATTATCTGGCGCAGATCAACATCATCCTCGCCTCGTTCAACCTCATCCCGATCCCGCCGCTCGACGGATCGAAGATCCTCATGGGATTTCTTCCCGAACGCGTCGGATACGCCATGGCCCGTCTGGAACCCTTCGGATTCTTCATCATCATCGGTCTGCTGTACCTGGGGGCTCTCGACCCGGTCATCCAGTTCTTCCGCTGGCTCATCACGAGTCTGATCGGGGTTCTGCTCTTCTGATTTGTTGTGAACCTTTTTATCCCCGAAGCATTCCCTGGGTCGCGAGTCGGCTGGCCGCCAACCGCACGATCTTGCTTCCCGTTTCCCCGTATGAATAACCGGCCAGTTCGGCGGCACAGGCGAGGCTGGCGTCCGCGCTGATGTCGGCGTTGGGGTTCACGTCCAGGACATGGAAAGCGCCGTCGCGCATCCGAACGTCGATGCGTCCGTAGTCGCGGCACCCGATCGCCCGGTAGGCCGATTGGCAGATCTCTTGGAGCCGGTGCATCTCCTTCGGGCTCAGGGGTGCGGGAAGAAGGGTATGGATCCCTTCGTAGTGTCTCGATCCGGGAACGAATTTGGACTCGTAGGTGCAGAGCCGGTCGTGGATATCCTTGAACTGGGAGAAATCCATCTCCGCCGGAGGGAGCATTTCAATAACGCCGTTTCCCCAGAGCGACACGTGGAACTCCCGCCCGTCGATGAAATCTTCGACCAGGGCCGGTTGCCCGAAGGTGTCCAGCACGTGGGCGATCCGGGCGTGCAGCTCGGTTTCGTTCATGACGACGGACTCCCGTGTGAGCCCTTCGCTGCAGTGCTCTTTCGCGGCCTTGACGATCGCCGGAAACTGCTTCCAGCCGTTGGACTCGGGACGCTCGTACAGACGCCAGGCCGGGGTGGGAATGCCCGTACGGTTCAGAATCTCCTTCATGGCGTGCTTGTTCTGCGAGCGCTCCAGCGCCGAAGCATCGGCTCCGGTAAACACAAAACCGGTGGATTCCAGGATCCGGACGACGGCGGACTCGCTTTTCGGGATATCGGGAAGGCTCTCGCACCAGTTGAGGATGACATGGGAGGTCGGGTCGAAGGGGCGGAGCGCCGCGGGCAGATCGCTGTTGGTCAATGGGAGCAACGTAATGGGATGACCGACGCCGCAGACGGCCTGCGCCAGTTGGGAGGAGAGCAGGTCCACATCCGATTTTTCATCGGGAGTCCAAGAGGGGTCCTGGTTGTACAGGAGGACGACCGGCACTTTGCATGGATCGATATCCAGTGGCATGCAGAGACTCCCAGGATGCAATCTCGAGATTCAGGGGGGATTCCTGCCGATCCGGGCACGAAGGATCGTCCGCATGTTTCCGTCGAAGCCCGCTCCGCCCGGCAGGGCCGATAGGAAGAAACGGTCCGCCGGAAAATCCCCGGTCATGTATGTCTCTAACGGATCAGAACAAGCTTTCCTCCCCAAAATGGTCAGCCTTTTCCGCAGTCTTTTTCATTCCGCCATCAGGTATTTTTTCTCTACACACAATCAGCGGAAAAATCAAGTTTTCATCTGAAAAATTTTCTGTCCCGGCGCGGGTGGAAAAAATCAAGAAGGTTCGGCTTTCTCGTCCACGGATTTCAGATGACCTGGCTGATATGCATGGCCTTGAATTTGCCGCCGGAGGCCTTTGCCGCCTTCGCCAGTTGAATCAGGCAGCCGGGGCAGCCGGTTACGACCACGGATGCCCCCGTCTCTTCGATGTTCCGCCGCTTCCGGTCCAAAATCTGCGCTGCCGCGTCGGGATAATCGATGTGGAAGGAGCCGGCGCCGCCGCAGCATATGTCGGATCCCTTCATCTCGACGAACCCTCCCGCCGCTTTCAGCAGTTCCCGGGGCGGCTTCGCGATTCCCTGACCCCGAACCAGATGGCAGGGATCGTGATAGGTGAAAACGGCAGCCGTTTTCTGTCGTGGCGTGTAGCCGACCTTTGCGAGATACTCCGTGAGGTCCATGACCTTGGCGCTGAAGGCGGTCGCCCGGTCCTTCCAGGCCGGATCGTCCGCGAAGAAGGAGCCCAGGTGCTTGAGGGTCGCTCCACAGCTTGCGCAATCGCTGACGACAACATCGGCCTCCTCGAAAATCCGGATGTTTCGCCGCGCCAGGTCCAGGAAATCGCCGCGCAGGCCGTGGGCGAGATGGGGCAGGCCGCAGCAAACGTTTCCCGGTTCTCTCAGACGGGCGGTGTTTTCGAGGATGGCACGGGTTTGAGCGGCGGCCTCCGGAAACATCATCTCCATTCCGCAGCCGCGGAAATAGGCTACCTTCGATCGGTCCGATACCGAGACCGTGGAGGGCGGAGCCTGTTGCCCGAGGGCGGCCGGTCCCGCAAAGGCGGTCAGGAAATGCGACCGGGTGTAGGCTTCCGGGGCCATGCCGTAGGGGAACAAGCCGTTGAGGCCGGATCGGCGCAGGATCGACAATGCCGCGGAGGCAGCCTTCACGACGCCCGGACGCTTCAGGATCCCGCCGACGAGCTTGTACTTCGTGCTCGCCCCACCGGTCAGATCGATCAGATGCTGGCGGACGTCGACCATCGCCTCGTCCGTCGGAACCTTCGCCGGACAGGTATCGACGCAGGCCCGGCAGAGAAGGCAAAAATTGACGATATCGAGCGCCTCCCGCGTCGGCTCGAGTCCGCCGTCGGCCAGCGCTCGGGTAACCGCATTTTTCCCCCGGGCGCTGGTCGCTTCGATGCCCTTCACCCCGAAAAGCGGACAGACCGGCAGGCATGTGCCGCAGCGGTCGCAGCGGCCGACCATTCTCCCCGCTTCCCGGAGCAGATCGTGATCCATCTTTTTATCCATGTCATGCCTTTGCTTCAGGGCCGTCGTCACCAGATCTTTCCCGGATTGAGTAGCCCTTTTGGGTCGAGCGCCGCCTTCACTGCCTTGAGGGTTCGGATGCCGATTTCGCCGAGGGCGTCCCTGATGTAGGGCCGTTTGGTGATGCCGATGCCGTGCTCTCCGGAGAGGGTTCCGCCGACGCTCAGGGCCGCGGCAAAGATGTCGTCGACCGCCCGGTGGACCCGTTCCTCCTCGCCGGGCTTGGACAGGTCGCACAGCAGCGAGGGGTGGATGTTGCCGTCCCCGGCGTGGCCGTAGACGGCGATGGTGAAGCCGTGCTTCTTCGAGATCTCCGCGATGCGGCGCACCACTTCGGGGAAGGCGTCGCGGGGAACGGAGATGTCCTCGCCGATGCGATGGGGCGCGAGGGCGGCGACGGCGGAACTGATCCCCCGCCGGACAGCCCATATTTCGTCAGCTTCCTGCTGGGAGCGGGCCGCGCGGAATGTGACGGCGCCGCAGGATATCGCCACATCTTCGATACCTTTCGCCTGGATTTCGAGGGAGGTATCGTCGTCGCCGTCGATTTCGATGATGATGCAGGCGCCGACCTCCGGGTCGAGCTCCGTCTTGCGGTGGCGGGCGACGACCTCCAAACAGGTCCGGTCCATGATCTCCGCCGCCGCCGGGACGATGCCCGAAAGGAGCATCGTATGGATCGTCCGGCAGCCGTCGTCGAGGTTGCGGAACATCACCTGCAACGTGCCGCGCCGCTTCGGCATCGGGATCAACCGGAACAGGGCCCGGGTGATGATGCCGAGCGTCCCCTCGGAACCGGTAAAGAGGCTCGTGAGATCGTAGCCGGTGACGTTTTTGATGGCCTTGCCGCCGGTCCAAAGGATGGCGCCGTCGGCCAGAACCACCTCCAGCCCCATGACGTAATTCTTCGTGACCCCGTACTTGACGGCCCTCATTCCTCCGGCGTTTTCGGCCACGTTGCCGCCGATGGTGGAAAACTTCCAACTGGCCGGATCGGGGGGGAAAAAGAGCCCTTTTGCGGCGCAATGGTTGTAGAGGTCGATCGTGCGGACCCCCGCCTCCGCCGTGACCATCATGTTCCGTTCGTCGAGCTCGACGATCTTCGTCATCCGGTCGAGACAGAGAGAGATTCCGCCTCGGAGCGGGATGCTGCCTCCGGTACGTCCGCTCGCGGCGCCCCGGGGGGTGACGGGGATCTCCTCTTCGCAGGCGACGGCCATGACCCTCGACACCTCTTCCGCGGTCCGCGGCAGCACGACAAGATCCGGTCTGTTTTCCGGAAGGAGCGGGATGAAGGAGGAATCGTAGGAATAACCGAATCGGTTCAGCTCGGAATCGAGGACATAATCCCGCCCCACGACATCGTTGATTTTCTTTTTAATCCCCGCATCAATCATTTTCCGTGCCTCCCGTCAGAATCCGATGTCGGCAAATCCCGCTGCGTTTGTGCCGTCCAAGGGGCGCAAATATGCCACGGGAAAAACGGAAAGCCAAGGAAATTCTGGGGTGCATTGGCCGAATGTCTGCCTTGATCGTCGGAGCCGGATGCCCTTTATTACCGTAAGTGCAACGAATGTTTGTTAAAGATCTTGACAGCCTGTCGGAATTTGAATAAACTGCGCGGCCAGAGATGATCACCGAACCGACGAGGAGATTGCCGATGAAAGTGTTTGCAGACAAGCTGATCGAGGTTCTGGAAAAACACACCGTAGAAATTTCGGAGCGGTGGGGCAAAGCGGTTTGCACGAATTCGCGGACGCCCTCGTTCCACTCCCTGGACCCCGATCAATACGTTCCCCATGCCGTCCGTTTTTACAAGAACATCGGGAAACTCTATTTCAGCAAAAAACCCCACACCGAAGAGATGGAATATTTTTTGAATTTTGCCGAAGAGATGTACGGGACGGGGGTGCCTCTCCATGAGGTGATTTACGCGCTGATGCTCATGCGCCGGCATATCTGGCTGTTTGCCGAGTTCAATGTGCTGTTTGTCACCACGTTAGAGATGCACCAGGCGGTGGAGAGCATCAACCGGACCATTCTGATGTTCGACCACATCATTCACAGTGTCGCAAAACGCTACGGCGAGCTGGCCGCTGCTACAGACCGCGCCTGAGCCCGTTCCGGGAAATCTTTCCCTTTCATTCGATCGGCGACGTTTGCCGGGCGTTCACCGCTTGCCCTTTTCTCTCATGGGGATCAGGAAGACCGGGCATACACCGATAATCAAGGCCGACAGTACAAAGGGAACGACGAAGGTGGCGGTGAGGTCCTTCAGCCAGCCGGCGATGGCAACGCCGACCGCCTGCGCCAGGCCGTGAACCAGCGTGGCGACTCCAAAAAACCGGTCGATCTTCGACATGGGGATCCGATCGCCGAACATTGCGGCGATGAGCGTGATGACGCCGTTGAAGGTGAAGGCGAACAGTCCGCCGGAGAGGAAAAGTCCCGCCTTCTCCTTCCAGAGAACGGCCAGCAGAACGGAACCGCACAATAGCAGCAAAGCCGCCACGGTGACGATTTTGCGTCCGAGGCGGTCGGAAACCAGACCCCAGAAGATGCAGCCGATCACCGAGAACAGTCCGAACACGGACCAGATCAGCCCGGCCTCGCGCGTAGAGAGACGGATCTCCTCGACCGCGTAGGCGACGATGAATGTTCCGTAGATGATATAGCCGAAGCCCACCAGCAGATAGACGGCCATGATCGCCCGGAGATTCGGATCGCGATAGAGCAGACTCAGCAATGCGTTGTTGCCACCGTCGCCTTTCGTTTCATCACGGCCTCCCTCCTTTTCCCGCAGCAGGAAAACGCCGGCCATGGCGACCAGCAGCGTGGCCGAGCCGAGCACGATCCAGGCGCATCGCCAGCCGACGGGGCCGTACCGGATCAGCAAGAACGATACGACGTACCCGGTCAGCAGGATGCCGACACCCGTGCCGCTCAGGGCAATGCCGATCGCTCCGCCGCTGCGTTTTCTGGAGGACCAGCCGATCAGCAGCGGAATCAGCGGAATGTAAGAACCGACCGCGCCGGCGCCCACCCAGAAGGCCAGCAGCAGGAGGAGCGGAAAGGAAGAGACGAATCCCAA
>JAQTRB010000338.1 GCA_028712015.1 Syntrophales bacterium | reverse complement strand
ACGGACGAGATGGCCGTGATCCTGTTCAGCGGCGGGACGACCGGTGTGCCGAAGGGGATCATGCTTTCCAACTTCAACTTCATCAGCGAGGGGATGCAGGTCTCCGTCTGGGGCAGCCTGGGAGGAGGGGACGCCATCCTTGCGATCCTGCCGATCTTCCACGGTTTCGGCCTCGGGGTCTGCATCAACGCCGCCTTCATGGGCGGGGGGAAGAGCATCCTCGTGCCGCAGTTCACGCCGGAGATCGTCGCCGATCTGATCAGGAAGAAACGCCCCAATTTCGTCGTCGGCGTGCCGACGCTCTTCGAGGCGTTGAGCAGCAATCCCGTCTTTCAGAAAGCCGACCTGAGCTGCCTCCGGGCCACCTTCAGCGGCGCCGACACCCTTCCCCGGCCGGTCAAGGAGCGGTTCGAGGCGATTGTGAAAGAGCGGGGCGGGAACGTTCAGCTCTTGGAAGGATACGGCCTCACGGAAGCCGTGACGGCGATCATGGCGACGCCGCTCAACCAATACCGCGAAGGAAGCGTCGGGATACCGTTTCCCGACATGCTGGCCAAGATCGTGCGGACGGGGACGACGGAAGAGGTCCCCGTGGGCGAGGAGGGAGAGATCTGCCTGAACGGCCCCGCGGTGATGCTCGGCTATCTTGACCAGCCGGAGGAGACGGCCAATACGCTCCGGACGCACGAGGACGGCAAGATCTGGCTCCACACCGGCGACATCGGGACGATGGACGCCGAAGGCTTCTTCTACTTCAAACTCCGCCAGAAGCGGATGATCAAGTCTTCGGGGATGAACGTCTATCCCGCCCAGGTGGAGGATATCCTCTACAAGCATCCCGATGTGCTGAAGGCCTGCGTCATCGGCGTTCCCGATGAAAAGCAGGTCCAGCGCGTCAAGGGATTCGTCGTGCTGAAGGAGGCCGGCAAGGCCGGTCCGGAGATGGAAAAGACGCTGATCGCCCATTGCCAGGAGCACCTGATCCGCTGGAGCTGTCCTCGGGAGATCGAATTCCGGAACGACCTCCCCTGCACGCTGGTCGGCAAGATCGCCTTCAACACCCTCGAACGGCAGGAGGTCGCGAAGCTGAAGGCCGAGGGGAAATACTGCGGCGGATTACCGGGAAATTCGGGGACGTAATACTCAATAATGGATTGACCTGCCGGGAATCCGCATGATTTCCCCCGCTTGGATTATTCCGCTGCGGATTGGTAACGAGAGAGAAGCGGACAAGAACCGGATGGCCTGAATTTCTATATAAGGAGACCCAATTGATGAAGCAGATCGACGAATGCCATCAAATTTTAAAAGATCCATACGGTTACGTGAAAAAATTCAGGGAGGAGAGTGGCCGAAAGGTCGTCGGAACCTTCTGCTCCTACGCACCCGAGGAGATCATCCTGGCTGCCGGGGCTCACCCCTTCCGGCTCTTCGGATCGGGGGAGAAGATCCGGCTGGCTGAGGCCCACTTGCAATCTTACTGCTGCTCGCTGGTCCGGGGCGCCCTGGAAGACGCGCTCGCGGGGAGGGTCGACTTCCTCGACGGCGTCGTCTTCCCCCACACCTGCGACTCGATTCAGCGCCTCTCCGACATCTGGCGGCTCAACGTCCCGGCCTGTTTTCATCTCGACGTGGTTCTGCCGGTGAAGCTCGATACGGACGGCGCCCGGCAATACATGGTCGACGTGCTGAAACGGTTTCGCCGGGAGTTGGGGGAAAAGTTGGGCGGGTCGATCTCCGATGATGACCTTCGGGAAGCGATCCGGATCATGAACCGGATCCGCGCCGCCCTGACGCGGATTTACGATCTGAAGGGCGAGCGGCCGGAGATCCTGAAGGGGAGCGATTTCTACGCCCTTGTCCGGGCCGCGATGATCATGGACAGGACCCGGGCGGTGTTCCTTCTGGAGGAGGTCGCCGCGGAGATGGGGATCAAAAGCAATTCGGAGGTTGCGGCGTGGCCGAAGAAGCGGATTGTCCTTTCCGGCGGCGTTTGCAATCATCCCGATATCTACACGATCATCGAGGAGGCCGGCGGCGCGGTCGTCGGCGACGACCTCTGCACCGGTTCCCGCTACTTGAGCGGCCTCATCGACGAGAAGGCCGAGCCCGTGGAGGCCATTGCCGAACGCTACCGGCGGCGAGTCGTCTGCCCGGCGAAGCATCGGGGGTTGTCCGATCGGGCGGACCATCTCGTCCGTCTGGTCCGGGAGAAGCGGGCGCAGGGGGTGATCTTCTTCCTGCTGAAATTCTGCGATCCCCACGCCTTCGACTATCCCTATCTCAAGGAGGCGCTGGATCGGTTGGGGATCCCGAGTTTGCTCATGGAGGTCGAAGACCGGCTTCCGGCCGAAGGCCAGCTCCGGACGCGCTTCGAAACCTTTGTGGAGATGATCTGAAGCAAGAGGGACGGCACCCTATGTAAAACAGAAATAATTCCATTGGGGACTGTCCCCGGTCACAGTGATCAGGAGAAGACGATGGCGGAAAAAGACGAGGCAAAGGAAAAGCGGAAGATCAAGGCGGTCAAAACGATGAAGGAGATCATGACGGCCTACTACATCGACGCAAAGACCGCGGAGCAGAC
>JAQTRB010000337.1 GCA_028712015.1 Syntrophales bacterium | reverse complement strand
CCCTTTGGGAGAGGGATAGAGCAATGGGGATGCCAACGGGGCGGAATGGATGCAACGCGCCGCAGATACTGACTTTTTTCTTCAGCGAACGGGAAAGAAACGCAGAAAAGTATTGGAACAATTTTGTGCCGTTCACAGGTCATCCGACAAAAAAGGGCCGGCCGGCCGCGGAAGGGGTTCCTTGAAATCATCCCGGCAGTGTGTTAGAAAAACGCGAAACGACGACGGGAAGGGATCCGATTATTCATGCCGGTTTACGAATATATAGCCCTCGATGCCGGCGGCCGCAGGAGGAAGGGGATCGTCGATGCGGGAAGCGCGGTCGCCGCCCGCCAGAAGCTCCGGGAGACGGACGTTTTTCCCGTGTCGCTTTCCGAGGCCGCCGACCGGAAGCGGGAGCGGACGGCCGCGCGGGGGGACGGAATCCATCCGTTCCGGCGGGTCGGTCTCCGGGAGCTGTCCGTGATGACCAGGCAGCTCGCGACGTTGTTGGGCGCGGGTTTGCCGCTCGTCCCCGCCCTCTCGGTCCTCGGTGCGCAGACGCAAAATGCCATGCTCAAGTCGACGCTCGCCCAGATCCGGGAGGAGGTCAACGAGGGGAACAGTCTGACCCGGGGCATGACCTATTTCCCGAAGATTTTCCCCCCTTTCTACATCAATATGGTTCGGGCCGGAGAGGCCTCGGGGACGATCAACCTGGTCCTCGAACGGCTGGCCGATTTCCAGGAAGGGCAACAGGCGCTGATGACCAAAATCCGCTCGGCGCTCGCCTATCCGATCTTCATGTTTTTGATCGGGAGCGGCGTGCTGTTTTTTCTGGTCACCTTCGTCGTGCCGAACATCACGAAAATCTTCGGGGAGATGCAGCAGACGCTGCCGGGGATCACCGTCTTTCTGATTGCCGTGAGCGGGCTTCTGAAATCGCTCTGGTGGATACTGCTGCTCATCCTGGCGGTCGCCGTCTTCGGCTCACGCTACCTGATCCGGAATACCGAACGGGGCCGGCATCTGTGGGACCGGTTGAAACTCAGCGCCCCGCTCTTCGGCGGCTTGAACCGGAAAATCGCCGTGGCGCGCTTCAGCCGTACGCTGGGGACGTTGCTTCAAAGCGGCGTGCCGCTGCTCGCGGCGCTGGAAATCGCCGGGAACGTCGTGAACAACCTGGTCGTCGCCGAGGAGATTCGACGCACGGCCCGGGAGGTCGAAGAGGGGCAGAGCCTTTCCCTGCCTCTTTCCCGGAACGGGGTTTTCCCCCCCATCGCCGTCGAGATGATCTCCGTGGGGGAACAGAGCGGCAATGTGGAGACGATGCTCTTCCGGGTCGCCGACGCCTACGAGAAGGAGGTGGAGGCCGACATTCTGCTGGTCACCTCCCTCCTGGAACCGGCGATGATCCTCGCGATGGGGGCCGTGGTCGGGTTCATCGTGATCTCCATTTTACTGCCCATTTTCGAAATGAATCAGCTTGTCCGCTGATCGACAGGAGAAACCAATGAGAAAGAGCAACGAGAAGGGCTTCACGCTGATCGAGCTGATGGTCGTCATCGTCATCCTCGGCATCCTGGCCGGGTTGATCGTCCCCCGGATCATGGGGCGGCCGGACGAGGCCAGGCAGGCCAAGGCGCGGATACAGATCGAAAGCCTGGAGACGGCGCTGAAGCTCTACAAGCTGGACAATGGGAACTACCCGACGACCGACCAGGGGCTTGAGGCCCTGGTCGCGCCGCCGGCGTCGGGAACGCCGCTGAAGAACTGGCGGCAGGGGGGATACCTCGAAAAGGGAAAGGTCCCGAAGGATCCCTGGGACAACGACTTTATCTATCTCTCTCCCGGCGCTCACGGGGATTATGATCTTTCCTCCCGCGGCGCGGACGGCGAAGAGGGCGGGGAGGGGAAAAACAGGGATATCAACAGTTGGGAAAGTGAATAACCGGGGATATACGCTGATCGAACTCTCCGTGGTCGTTCTGCTGATCGGGATGATGCTGCTGATCGCCGTCCCGCGGGTGCGGGACACCCTGCTCCGGGACGATCTCACCGCGGCGACCCGGCAACTCGTCGTCGTCGCCCGCGAACTGAAAAACGAGGCGGTTCGCGAGCAGGTGGATTACCTCCTCCATCTCGATCTCGACCGGCCGGGTTTTTGGACCTACAGCGCCGATACGACCGCCGAAAAGCAAGCCGCGATCCGCAAAGGGGCGGTCCGCTTTTCCGGGGGGATCCGAATTGCCGGCGTCCGTCATCCCCGGGAGGCCGCAAGAATGGATGGGGAAACGGTTATCCGCTTCTTCAGCGGAGGATACGCGGAGCCGACGGTGATTCATCTGACGAAGGAAGACCGGACCTTCACGCTCGTGCTGCATCCCTTCCTCCCGACGGTCGGCGTTCACGAGAAACATGTCGATTTCACCTTCAATGAGGATGACCGTGTCGCCGGTCTCTAACCGCGGATTCACACTGTTGGAGGTCATGATCGCGATGGCGATCCTGGCCGTGGCCCTGGTTGCCGTCTACCAGTCCCAGTCTCAGAGCATTTCCATGGCGGGTTCCTCCCGCTTTCTCACCACCGCCTCGCTGCTGGCCCAGAG
>JAQTRB010000336.1 GCA_028712015.1 Syntrophales bacterium | reverse complement strand
AAAGGGGGACAGAGATCGAATCTGCCCCCCTTTCGCTTTCTCCGAATGTCTTGTTATGGTTATTTTATCCATTGCAACGGCTCGATAATCAGGTTATAAGGGCTCATCTTCGGGACGATTCTTTAGATCTAATCAGGAGGGCCCACATCATGGCAACAGAGATACTCGATTTGACGGCGGAGATCGTTATTGCCCATGTTTCCGTGACCGAGATGTCGTCGAAGGACCTGTTACAGGAGATCAAATTGGTCCATGCGACGCTCGCCGAACTGGCCGGGGGCGGAAAAGACGCAACCAGCGAACCGGCGGAACGAAAAGCGGCGAAGAAGGCCAACCCCTCCAAGGACTCGGCGGAATCCGCGGCGGAGCGGACAAAAACGGCCGTCCCGCCGGCGCCGGCGATGACGCTGGCGGAAGCCTTTCAGCCGGATCAGGTCGCCTGCATGATTTGCGGAAAGAGGGGGATGGTCACGCTGAAACGGCATCTCGCTTCGGCTCACGGTCTGAAGCCGGGCCAGTACAGAAAGCAATACCAGGTCCCCAAAGACCAGCCGCTGGCGGCCACGCAATACGTTGAAAAGAGGCGGCAGATTGCCCTGGACCGGGGATTGGCGGAGAAACTGGCCGCGGCAAGGGCCGCGAAAAAGGCCCCCAAGACAGCCGAATAGAAAACGAACCGGCGTTTGCAAAGGAGAACGGGAATATGCCGACGATCATCGTGGAAGCGGATGAGGGAAGAACGATCGAACAGAAGAGGGGACTGGTCAAGGAGATCACCGAGGCCGTTTGCAGGAACTTTCATGTCGAACCGCAAGCCGTTACGATTTTGATCCACGAACAGAAAAAGGAGAATCGGGGAAAGGCCGGGAAATTGGCCATCGACTGACGGGTCGCCCCGTTTTCGTTTACGGTCGGAACGCCTCAAAACGTCATTCGAAACCATGAAGAAGGAGAACCATCATGAGCCTGACGAAAATAGACATCATCAACTCCATTTACGATGAAATCGGCATCCCCAAGAAGGAGTGCGTCAGCATTGTCGAAAGCGTCTTCGACATCATCAAGGATGAACTGAACCAGGGGAATGACGTCATGATCTCCGGATTCGGGAAATGGACCGTCAAACGG
This sequence comes from Syntrophales bacterium, assembly GCA_028712015.1. Lineage (GTDB taxonomy): Bacteria > Desulfobacterota > Syntrophia > Syntrophales > UBA5619 > UBA5619. The sequence continues at coordinate 1,470 of JAQTRB010000336.1, read as the reverse complement.
AAGCGCGAACGGAAGGGGCGGAACCCGAAAACGGGCGAGGCATTGATGATCGATGCGAGAAGGGTGGTCACCTTCAAGCCTTCTTCCGTGCTCCGGAACGTTGTAAGTCCTTGATCCGAAAGAAGCAAAGTCCTGAAAACGAAGGCTTCGCGTTCGGTGCCGGGCGCTACGGATTCGCTCTTTGTCCGCCCAGGACTTGAATAAAATATTCGGGCGCGCCGATTTGTCCGCCTTTGGAGGCCACCTGGAGGCCCTCAAAAGGGGAACGATCGGAAAACGCGCGGCAGAGCGGCGCCGCGGGTGTAATCGGCATCAACAGCTCCAGCGAATGGATATCCATTTGCCGTAACACATAACTGCAGGTGTCTCCGCCGGCGACGCATACCCTCTTGAGTCCGGCGATTTCAACCAATTCCCGCAGGATCAATCCCTGCTGCTTTCCAAGATGCTTCCCGACTTCGTTGACATCGATCCCCAGGGATTTCATTCTATCCCTGGTTTTGCGGATGGTCGGATCGTCCGGTCCAAGGGTCGAATAGAGAATGACGCTTTTCCCTTCCCGAAGAAACCGCAGCGCGAGTCGGATCGCGCGATTCCGTTCGTCCTGGCCGGTTTCCGGATCGACGAGCAGATCGGTGTTCAGGCGAATCCCGGCAAAGCCATGATCCATGGCGCATTGGATCTGTTCGGCCGTCTTGTCCGCCGCGCTGCCGCTGACGACGACGATCCGTTCCACCGGCCCCGCCGGCGGGATGGGGGGCGGCTTGGCCACGATCCCCGTGGATTGCCAGTAGCGGGCCATGGCATACTCGAATCCCGACGAACCGACGGCGAAAACGGGCCGCGGGCCGACGGCCTTTTCATGGAGCAGCCGGCCGATCGTGAGAAGGTCTTCCTCCCGCAGGGTGTCGAAAAGGACGATTTCATTCCCTTCGCGAATGTACCGGTCGAACAGGGCGGAGGTCGAATCGAAGGACCGGTTCAACTGGAGAATGTCGATCAACTCCACCTTTTTGGTCGTCTGTTTCGCAAAGTGGAGCCGGAGATCCCCCTCGTCCATCGGGGTGATCGGATGCCGGCTCATCATCGGATGGCGATCGAGACGATAGGTTTTTTCCCCCACCGTCGTGAAATGGTTCCCGAATACGACATAGCGTCCGATCACCGGAACGCCCTGGGCGATCACGCCGAAGGGCGGCTCGATCGCCGTAAAGGCGATGTCGGCCGCATGACCGATGCTGCCGATCCCGGCGGAGGAATCGAACGTCGCGCAGACCTTGTAATGGATGACCGGGACCCCCAGCTCCTTGAGCATCTGAAACTGCCCGGGCAATTCCTCGTCCATCTGCGATGGCGTCATGGTTCGGCTGGTTCCGGCCACGCCCACCGCCCGAACGTTTTTCAAGCGTTTTTTCAGCAGAGCGGGATCGGGCCGGCCGAGAAACAATGCCGTCGGCACGCCGTTTAACG
>JAQTRB010000335.1 GCA_028712015.1 Syntrophales bacterium | reverse complement strand
CATGCTCACAATTTATTTCTTTTTCCCTTTCTTTGCCGCAGGCTTTTTGGCGCCACGTTTTTCAATCACGGCTTGTGCAGCCGCCAAACGCGCAACCGGCACACGGTAAGGCGAGCAACTCACATAGTTCAAACCCGCCTTGACAAAAAACTTCACGGAATCCGGATCGCCGCCGTGCTCACCGCAAACACCACACTTCAGGTCTTTGCGCACAGACCGGCCGCGCTCCACGCCCATTTTGACCAATTGACCAACACCGCCCTGATCAATCGACGCAAAAGGATCATCCCGATAGATCTTCGCGCGGATATACTCCGGTAAAAATGTCCCCACATCATCCCGGCTGAACCCTAAGGTCATCTGCGTCAAATCATTGGTGCCGAAAGAAAAGAATTCGGCCTTTTCCGCCACCTGATCTGCAACCAGCGTCGCGCGAGGAATTTCCATCATGGTTCCGACCATATATTTGACCGAAGCCTTATTGGCCTTAATAATCGCATCGGCTGTTTCTCGAATCAGCGTCTCCAAGATATCATATTCCTGCTTGGTTCCAATCAGCGGGATCATGATCTCCAGCAACACTTTGACCTTCTCCTTATCCACATTGCAGGCCGCTTCGATAATCGCGGTTACCTGCATCTTGCAGATCTCAGGATAGGTGATTGATAAACGGCAGCCGCGATGCCCAAGCATCGGATTCATCTCATGCAGCTGATTGACCTTGGTCTTCACCTGCTCCGATGTGACGTTCATCCGTCGAGCCATTTCTGCCTGCCCGGCCTCATCATGCGGTAAAAACTCATGCAGAGGCGGATCCAGCAACCGGATGGTCACAGGCAGCCCCTTCATGGCCCTGAAAATACCTTCAAAATCTTTCCGTTGATACGGAAGGAGTTTTGCCAAGGCCTTTTCACGGCCTTCCTGGTTATCCGCAAGAATCATCTCGCGAATCGCCCAAATCCTCTCTCCTTCAAAGAACATATGCTCGGTACGGCACAATCCGATACCTTCCGCGCCTAACAAACGGGCGTTGGTCGCATCCTGAGGTGAATCTGCATTGGTCCGCACCTTGATCTCACGGACATTGTCAGCCCACTTCATCACCGACATAAAAATCTTATAGATCGGATGTTCTTTGGCTTTCGGGTTATCATTAATGATTCCGTCGATCACAGGAGAATCTGATGTCTTCAAAGCCCCCTTGATCACTTCCCCGGTCGACCCGTCCACAGAGATCGCATCGCCTTCACGAATGACTTCCGTGCCCACGCGAATCTGTTTTGCCCGATAATCAATATCCAGCGCGCCGCATCCGACCACGCAACATTTCCCCCATCCACGGGCCACAACAGCCGCGTGAGAAGTCATACCGCCGGTTGATGTTAAAATCGCCTGCGCCGACCACATCCCTGCCACGTCTTCTGGAGATGTTTCTTTACGGGCCAAAATGACCTTCTTGCCATCCTTGGCCCATTTTTCTGCCTCTTCCGCCGTGAACACAACCAGACCATTGGCTGCACCTGGACCTGCAGGAAGACCTTTGGCCAACACCCGGCCGTCTTTGACCGCCTTGGCCTTGTCATCCAAATCAAAAATCGGGAACAGCATCTGATTCAGATGATCCCCCTGAACGCGCATCAAGGCCTCTTCTTCCGAAATCAGCGCTTCCTTAACCATATCCACCGCAATCTTGATCGCCGCCAGACCGGTCCGTTTGCCTGTCCGCGTCTGAAGCATGAACAATTGGCCTTCCTGGATGGTAAACTCTACGTCTTGCATATCGCGGTAATGGCGCTCCAATTTCAGACGGATATCATCCAGCTGTTTATAAATCTTAGGCATATCGCGTTTCAAGTCCGAGATCGGCTCTGGCGTACGAATACCCGCCACCACGTCCTCTCCTTGAGCGTTAACAAGATATTCCCCGAAAAACAGATTCGTTCCGTCGGCTGGGTTGCGCGTAAAGGCCACCCCTGTTCCCGATGTATTGCCCATATTTCCATAGGCCATCGCTTGAACGTTCACCGCCGTTCCCTTCAGATCATGCAATTTATTGATCATGCGATACGTGACTGCCCTAGGAATCATCCATGACTTGATCACCGCGTCAATCGCGTATCCCAGTTGCTCGCGCGCGTTGGTTGGAAATCCTTTGCCGACGTGCTTTTTATAAACCTCTTTATAGGCCGCAACAACCTCTTTCAATTCTGCAGCGGTTAAATCCGTATCGATTTTTCGATTGTATTTCTTTTTAATGGAGCTCAAGGCCTCTTCATAATGTTCATGATCAACGCCCATGACCACATCACCGAACATATTGATGAACCGACGGTAAGAATCCCACGCCATGCGCTCATTGTTCGTCTTTTTCGCCAAACCGATGACCGCGTCATCATTGATGCCGAGGTTCAAGATCGTATTCATCATGCCCGGCATGGAGGCCGCCGCGCCAGAACGGACAGACACCAACAAAGGATTATCCTTGTCCCCAAACTTGGCGCCCATTTTTTTCTCAAGCATCTTGATATGCTCATCCACCTCTTTATCAAGAGTCGCGGGTTTCTTTTTACCGTTTTTATTGTAGTAATCACACACCTCTGTCGTAAT
>JAQTRB010000334.1 GCA_028712015.1 Syntrophales bacterium | reverse complement strand
GTCCCGTTGCAGAACCATGAGGATCTCCGGACCGAAACGGTTCAAACCGTCCGCCGAGAGGAGCCCGGACCCGGCCATGGTCCGCAGCGACGGGGCGGCCAGGCGGGCCAGGGCGACGAGCTGCGGATCCGGCAGCAGCATGAAGCAGGCGCGATCGATCTCCTTCGCCTTTTCGAAGCGCCAGCGGTACAGGCGCCGGAGACGCTCTTTCTGCTCCGCGGAGAGTCGCCCGTAGCCCGGGAGCTTCCGGTGGCCCAGCCGGTCGAGGATCTTCGGCCGCCAGGCGACGGCGGTCAATCCGACGAAGTGGCTTTTCGCCTCCTTCTCCAGACCCTTGTCCCGCAATTCCGCGTTCAATTTCCGGTAGAGCTCGTGCAGGTGCGCCGTATCGAGGGCGGCGTAGTCCAACTGCTCCTCCGATAGGGGGCGTGTATCCCACCGGGATCGCTGCATTTTCTTTTCCAGGGTTACGCCAAGGATGGATTCGAGAAGCGTCGAAAGGGCAAGCTGGCGGAAACCCAGAAGCGATGCGGCGCGGTGGGTGTCGAAGATGTTTCTAAAGGCGAAGGCATAATCCCGCTTCAGGATCCGGATATCGTTGTCGCCGGCGTGGAAGATCTTGAGGATCCCCGGATCGCCCAGAACATCGCCGAGAAAGGAGAGGTCGAGCTCGGCCAGCGGATCGATCAGCCAGCTTTTTTCTCCGGTCTGGATCTGCAGCAGACAGAGTTTCTCCCGGAAATAGCGAAAGGAGTCGTACTCGGTATCGAGGGCAATCGCCGGCGCATTGCCGATCCGTTTTTCGGCCTTCGCCAGCTTTGCGGGCGTGTCGACGAACGTCCAGGGTTTTTTCATATGCCCAATCCATCCTTTCGCTTTGTTTCAGGAAATTCCCGATCAGGCCTTTCAGCCGACGGCCGTTCTCAAGGCAAAATTCACGAGAAGAAACGAGATAATCGCCGCAAACGCGCCCAGATCGAGTCGGGCAAACCGCAGTTCCCGGAGCGCGGTTCTGGGACCGCGGCGGTAACCGCGGGCCTCCATCGCGACGGCGAGTTCGTCGGCGCGGCGGAACGAGGAGAGGAGCAACGGAACGGCGAGCGCCGCAACGGCTCTGCCTCGCAGGGCGAGGCTTCCCGTCGTGAAATCCGCGCCCCGCGCCATCTGCGCCATCCGGAGACGGTCGTATTCCTCCAGCAGCATGGGCATGAACCGAAGCGCCATCGCGATCATCACCGCAATGTCCTGCGACGGCACGCCCACGCGCGAGAACGGCCGGAGAAGACGTTCGATCCCCCCGACGAGATCGGAAGGGGGCGTCGACCGCGTCAGAACGGCGGCCGCCAGGACGAGGCCGGCGAACTGCCAGGTCACATACATCCCCCGCAGGAATCCCTCCCGGGTGATCCGCATCGGCAGAGGCGCGAGCGACAGGATCGGATCTCCCTCGGTCAAGAGAAGATGGACGGAAAAGATCATCGCCATGAAAACCGCCACGGGCCTCAGCGCGCCCAGGGCCTGGGCGGACGTCATGTCGGCCGAGCGGATCACCATAAGCAGAAAGGCGCTGATCAGCAGGATCTCCGCCGGCGTTGCCCCGAAGATCAGGATGCTGAGCGCGACCACGGAGAGGATCTTCACCCGCGGATCGAGGCGGTGGAGGATGGTGTCGCCCGGCAGGTACTGCCCCAAAAGGATCATGATCTTCCCTCTTGCGGAAGACCGTCGAGACCGGCGGCCGGCATCCGATCCGTCTTTTTGAAAACCTCCGCCGGCGCACCGGTCAGCAGAATCCGGCCCCGGTCCATCACCACGACCCGATCCGCCTCCACGATGTCCCGCCGGTCATGGGCGATATGGATGATCGCCATCCCCTCCCGGTTCAACCGCCGGATGATTTCCAGAACACGCTGTTTCCCCTCCGGGTCGAGATAGGCCGTCGGCTCGTCGAAAGCGATGTAGCGGGGGCTCATCGCCAGCACGCCGGCGATCGACAGCAGGCGCTTCTCCCCGCCCGAGAGGGTGTGGGGGGCCCGTTTCTCGAAACCGGCCATCCCGACCATCGTCAGACATTCCTCCACGCGGCGGCGAATCTCCGCGGAGGGAAGCGCAAGGTTTCCCGGCCCGAAGGCGACGTCCTCTTCAACCGTCATCCCGATGATCTGGCTGTCCGGGTTTTGAAAGACCATCCCGACCCGCCGCCGGATCTCCCGAACGGAGGCGGCGTCGGTCGTCATCATCCCGTCCACGCAGACCGTGCCGGCCGACGGAAACAGAAGCGCGTTCAGATGCTTGATGAGCGTCGTTTTTCCGCATCCGTTCGGGCCGATCAGCGCGGTGTAGAGGCGCTCTTCGATATCGAGACGGATCGCCCGAAGGCAGTCCGGGCCCCCGGCGTCATAACGGTAAACCAGGTCTTCGATACGGATCATGGCAGTTTCCCGCCGAGACGGTCCCGAAGCTTGAGGGCAATCCAGGCCGTGAGTAAAATCTTGATCCCGTCGCCCGGCAGGAACGGGAGGACGACGACGGCCAGCGCCTTCAGCGGGGCCAGGCGAGCCACCAGGGCCAATAGGATAACCCCGAATCCGTACATAACCGCCTCCCCCGAAATGATCGAG
>JAQTRB010000333.1 GCA_028712015.1 Syntrophales bacterium | reverse complement strand
ATCCGGCATACAAGGGGATGATCCAGATGGCCGACGCCCGGACCTCGGGAACCGCGGTCACACGGATCTTCTCGATCCTCGAGGTCAACGGACGCGACGAGAACAAGGGCTTCGAATACATGAAGAAGCTCCGCCGGAACGTCCAGGTCTACACCAAGAGCGGCGGCGGCGGGACCATCCCCGTGGGCCTGGCGCAGGCCGGGGCGGGGATCTTCTTCATCGTTGACGCGTTAAAGACCAGACAGGAGGGCTACGACGTGGCGGTTTCCTTCCCGAAGGAGGGGATCGGCACCTCCGTCGAGGCGATCGCCCTGCTCAAGGGGGCCAAGAATCCCGCGGTCGGCAAGAAACTGATCGATTGGGCCACAAGCCCGGCCATGCAGAATTTCTACGCGCAGTACAAGATCAATTTCATTCCGGCCCATCCGGCGGTGAAGACCGAGGCCAGTCTGGCCGAGATCATCAAGGGCGCCAAAATCTTCCCGATCGACGAGGCTTGGGCGGGTCAAAACCGCAAGCGGATCGTCGAGCGCTGGATCAAGGAAGTCCTGCCGTAAAGGAGCGGAATCGGAATTCGCGAGGAGCGCATTGGAGAGTTTTCGGGCACCATGACCCCGTAGCGAAGCGGCCGCCGGGAAAACCGTCTGAGCGCGAAGCGCGAGTTTTTTCCCGGCAGCGTAGCGGGGATGATCATGGTCGAAAAATGTCCAGCGCTCCGGCGAATTTCCGCTTCGGCCGTGATTGTACCGGCAACCCCGGATCATGGAGGGACCCCAACGACCCTCAGCTCCGGTGAAGGCCTGTTCTTAAAAAGGCGGCAATAAAAGCGGAAAAGGGGAAAGGTATCCGAATTGCACGAGGAAGGCGACAAACCATGGCTGATGCCGTTGCCGCGCTGAACCCGTCGGACCGCTTCCGAAGGATGCTCCGGGATCCGCTTCTGCTGTCGATCCTGATCATCCTCTGGGCGCTGCTGTTTCTCTTCATCCTTCTGCCGCTCGTGAGCCTCCTCATCCGGACCTTCACGGACGAGGGAAGGTTCTCGCTCGCCGGGGTCCTTGGCATCCTGGCCGATCCCCAGCAGCGACAGGCCCTCTGGAACAGTCTTTTGCTGGCGACGCTTGTCGGCCTCTGCGGAACAATTCTCGGATTTCTGTTCGCCTACACCGCCGTCCGGACCAACCTGGGGAAGGGGTGGGTGTTCTTCCTCGACGCGGCGGTCATCCTCCCGCTGATCTCGCCCCCCTTCACGACGGCAATCGCGATGATTTTTTCGTTCGGCCCGCGGGGGCTGATCACCTACGACCTCCTGGGAATCTCGGGCTTTTCGATCTATGGCCTCCACAGCACGCTTTTTTCCGAGACGATCACATTCTTCCCGATCGCGTATCTGACGCTCAAGGCAATCCTCGCCGGGATCGACCCCACCGTGGAGGATATGGCCTTCAGCCTGGGGAGTTCCCGCTGGCGCGTCTTCCGGACGGTGACGCTTCCGCTCGCCGTGCCGGGGATCGCGAACGCCTTCCTGCTGCTGTTTGCGGCGTCGCTCGCCGATTTTGCAACGCCGCTGATCCTCGCGGGAAACAGTTTTCCCATCCTTCCGACCCAGGCCTACCTCCAGATCACGGGGCTCTTCGACCTGAAGGGCGGGGCGGTCCTCTCCTTCGTCCTGCTGGTCCCGGCCTTCGCGGTCTTTCTCCTCCAGCGCTACTGGGTGAGCCGGAAGTACTACGTGATGGTCACCGGAAAGGCGGGCGCCAAGACGGAGATCAAAGGCGTCCGGCCTTGGATGCGGTATCTGCTTCTGGCGGTCTGCTTTCTGATCTCGATCGGAATTCTCTACTTCTACGTCCTGCTCTTTTACGCGTCGATCGTGAAGGCCTTCGGCGCCGACTTCACGATCACCTGGAAGCACTACCACGTGGTCTTCACGGAGGGAATGCAGGCCATCCGGGATACGCTCATCATCGCGGGGATCGGGATGCCGCTCGGCGGGATCTACAGCGTCGTCGTGGGCTACGTGGTCTGCAAAAAGGATTTCGTCTCCCGGCGGACGATGGAGATCGTCTCGATGATCAACTATTCCCTGCCCGGGACGATCGTCGGGATCGCCTATCTGCTGATCTTCAACGACCCGCCGCTGATGCTCGCCGGCACGGCGATCATCATCATCGCCTGCTATGTCTTCCGCTATGGTCCGACGGGGATCCGCACGACCGTCGCGATCCTCCAGCAGATCGACCCGTCGATCGAGGAGGCCTCCTCCAGCCTCGGGGCAAGCTCCGGGACGACCTTCCGCCGGATCACGCTGCCGCTGATCCTCCCCGCCTTCTTCGCGGGCTTGGGCGTGGTCTTCATCCGGTCGATGACGGCGATCAGCGCGACGATCTTCCTCATCTCGATCAACTGGACGCTGATCACCGTCCGGATCCTCGAGAAGATGACCGAGCTGGAGCTGGGGGTGGCGGCGGCCTTTTCGATTCTCGTCGTCCTCATCGTCTTTGCGGTCATCGGGGCGATCAGCCTGTTTCTCCGCCTCTTCCGGCAGCCCGGCGCGCCGGATATGGCCAACATTCTCGGGGGGTAATCTTTCATGGAAGCGGTCCGCATCCGTCTCGAACAAATCCACAAG